>JABFXK010000251.1 GCA_013361785.1 Sphingomonas sp. | reverse complement strand
GGCGTCCAGAAGCGGCGGATCTGCGCAGCGCCTTTAGGGCCGATCCGAAGCACGTGCGCGGGTTCGAGCGGCCGCACCTGCTTGAAGATCGTGCGCGGCGGGAGCGTGTGGCCGAAGCGGAAGAAATCGTCGACGCCGTTGCCCTCGATCTCGAAACGGTGCTCGGGAAGCCCGCGCAACGCCTCGATCTCGGAAGCAAAGGCGAGCCCACGCTTCTGTTCTGTCACGAATAGCGGCTTGATGCCTATCGGATCACGAGCAAGGACCAGGCTCCTCTCTAGCTTGTCCCAGATGGCCACCGCGTACATGCCCTCGAGGCGCGTCCAGGCGTCGTCCCCCCAGCGCAACCAGGCCGCGAGGATCGTCTCGGTATCGCTATGGTCTGTCTGAAACTCGTAGCCGCCCTCCAGCTCGCGCCTCAGCTCCGGATGATTGTAGATTTCGCCGTTGAAGACGATCGCATGGCGGCCGTCGGGGCTGAAGATCGGCTGGTGCCCGCCTTCGACATCGATGATGCTGAGACGGCGCATGCCGAAGCCGAAGTCGCCGTCGGTGAGATAGCCCGCATCGTCGGGACCGCGGTGGCGCAGGCGGTCGCAGGCGGCCACGAGCGCATGTTGCGGCACCGGCTTGCCGCCGCGCCTGTACCATCCTGCAATTCCGCACATTGGTTTTTGCCGCCTTCGCCGCTTAATGGCCGTCGTGGGCATGAACGACAAGACGGGCCGGCCAATCCGCGTCTGGGCGCTGCTCGGGCCGCACCGAGGCGACAACAACCAGGTGCTCGCGCTCGCCGAGGCGCTTGGTTTCCCGTTCGAAGAGAAGTGGCTGCGCTATAACCCGCTGCGGCGGCTTCAGCCGGCGCTCCTCGGAGCGACCCTGAAAAGCGTGGCGGCGGACGCGAGAACTCAGCTCGAAGGAGAACCGCCGGACCTCACCATATCGACCGGCCACCGCAGCGTGCCGGTGGTTCGAGCGCTTCAGAAGCGCTCCGGCGGGAAAATGCATTCAGTGCATCTCGGCTATCCGCGGATTTCGCCGAAGCATTTCGACCTCGTCGTTCCGACGCCCGAATATCCCATCGCCGATGCGCCGAACGTCGTTCGAGTGCCCTTCGCGCTGAGCCCGCATGGTGCACGACCCGTTGAGGAAGCCGATCGCGCCCTGCTCGCGAGCTATCCTCGGCCGCGACGGCTGCTGCTCATCGGCGGACCGACGCTCTACTGGCATCTCTCAGAGCGGCGCCTCGTTAGAGCGACAAAACGTCTGCTGCACGCGGTCCGGTGGGCGGGCGGTTCGGTGCTTGCCGTGGGCAGTCCGAGAAGTCCGTCTGGACTCTTGTCGTCTGTCGCGGCCACTCTCGAACAATCTTCGGTGCCGTCGCTGCTCGCGCCAATCGAAGGGTCACCGTCTTATGCGGCGCTGATCGAGGCGGCGGACGAAATCTATGTCACGGCGGACAGCGTGGCGATGATCGCCGACGCGGTGATGACCGGCAAGCCCGTTGGAATCATTCCGATTTCGAAGAGCAAGCTGGGCAAGGCGGTGATGGCGCTCGCCGACCGCGTTCGCCCTGGCAAGCGCCTCTTTCCCCGCGACCTCCGCTTCTTCTGGGCGTCACTCGCGGAGCATGGGTTCGGTGGAACTATCGATGAGCCGCGCGCGAGCGACCCGCCGGATTTCACTGCATCGATTGCCGAGCGCGTCAGGCGGCTTTTGGAGCAGTCTGGTCAGCGGGCCAAAGCTGGCCCCGATAGCGCTCCGTAAGCGCTTCGGAATCGGGGCGGACGTGGCCTAGGTCGACCTCCTTGCGGACCTGCTCGCGAGTGACAGCTCCGGTATCGATCGCATCTGCGAGCAGCGCGTAGAAATAGCCTTCCTGCCGCGGGTCGGGGTGCCGCGTGTAATTGGGCGCAAGCTTGCGCACGATCGGAAGCGCGAGATTGAGCAATCCCCGCTCCTTGAAGGTGAAGTCGATCGGCAGGCCGGTTTTCCAAGGCTGCGTGCGCCGCTTGGTGTTGTGGAGCAGCTTGGTCGCGGGGCTCAGATGATCAAAGTCGTTCCACTCGGGCTCGAGCAGGCCGATCGTGTCCAGGTCCTCGAGCCGGAGATTGATCCAGTCGAGATAATCGATCTCATGCGCCCACAGCTTCTGAAGCTGCTCGGCGAAACGCCAATGCTTGAGCTTCGCGCAGTCGAGCAGCATCACCGAGGTCGCAAGCGGATCGGTGATCTTCGAATAGCCGGGACGCGGCGTGCACCAGATCGCCTTCCCTTCAAGGTCGCGGCTGAAGAGATCGGCGACGTCGCCGACGGCGAACACGTCCGGATCGGTGACAACGGCGAGCCCCTCGTAGCCCAGCAGACCGGGGATCGCGTAGCGGACCGGAGTAAAGGACTGAAGGTCATCCGGATCCCATTCGCGTACGTGCCCGCCGCGAACGAGCGAGTGGCCGCGCTCCTGGAGCTCCGGGAACTGCTTCGCATTCACGATCCGGACCTCGAAGGCCTCCGGGGTGCGGCTGTTGCGACGGAAGCTGTGCGCCGAAACCAGGGCACCCAGCATCTGCTTGTCATTGGTGTGGATGACGACCGTCGGTTTCATGGAGCCCATCTAAGAGCCGAATGGGGCCTGCGCAAAGGGTGCACTCGCCACAGCGCCGTTGATGTCAATATATTTTCGTGACCGAAATTATCGCGCTTCGTCGGCGGGAACCGCCACTTTGTCGAACGCGGCGGCTTCACGAACGATAGTTAATCTAGCGGCCCGGCAATCGTCATGTTCGAAGCCCAAGAGCGCTCCCCACTTGCATTCCGCGGCGGCAGGCGAAAAGGCGCGACACCGTGAAACCCGCTTCTTTGATCGGCCTGGCACTGCTGCTTGCGGCATGTGGCAGCGGACAGGATCCGCAGGGT
>JABFXK010000023.1 GCA_013361785.1 Sphingomonas sp. | reverse complement strand
CCTCCGCGGCCACTGCGCCGCACGCTCCTGCGGCGGCCGGCTGCGCGGGACACTACCTTGTTTACCCGCGCAGCCGGCGTTTTTCCGATCGGCAGCCTGGGGAAGGCGGTCTGGGGCGCCAAATCCAGATCCGCGTAGAATGGGAGAGTCGGATTGCCATGTTCATTGACAGCCCTCCTTTGGCACCTATCCTTGCGCGCGTGATCCGGCTGCTGATTTCGATGCTCTGCGCGCTCGGCCTGGCGCTGTCGGCTGTTGCGACGGCAGATGCCACGGCTGCTCCATCGAGCGGAATGCCCGCCTGCACAATGGACGGCAAGATTCCCGCGAAGCAATCCAAAGGCGGAAAAATGGACTGCTGCACGCCTGCGTGCCAGGCGGCCTCGTCGTCGGCCCTGTTGCCGAGCAGGGATGCTGCGGAACCGACAAGCACCGCTCGATCCCCAATACTGGCTTCGGCCCCCGTCAAGGAACTCGCGTCGATCAAGACCTCCGGTCTCGATCCACCCCCACGAGCCTGACCTTCCGACAATCCGCTTAGCTCGCACCGGCGTCTCGTCACGCCTGCACGCGGGCTGACCGTCAACAGGCGCCATGCGCCTGCGGAAGGCATTTTCATGAACCAATTGAAATTCGTCGTTACAGTCGCGGCGCTCGCTCTGGCGTTTCCTGCGCGCGCGGAGCCAAGCGCGCGCCAGGAGCCGGTGCTTGACTTACAAGACGCGCTCGCGCTGGTGACGACCGATCAGCCGCGCATCGAGGCTTATGAGCGCGAGGCCGAGGCATCCGAGCAAGCGGCCGTGGCCGCGCGAAGCTTGCCCGACCCGCAGCTCACGGCTGGCATTCAGAATTTTCCGATCACCGGCCGTAACGCCTTCAGTCCAACCAAAGACATGATGACCATGCTGAGCATCGGCGTGATGCGTGAGCAAGTCCGTCGCTCAAAGCGAGAAGCCGAAGCGCAGAAAATCCTCGCGGAGGCGCTGGTCAGCAGGACGCAGGCGAGCGCCGAGGAACGGCGCATCCGGCGGGATGTGATGCTCGCCTGGATCGACACCGTGGAAGCGCGCGCGAAGCAGCATTTGCTGGAGCAGATCATTGCCGACCTCCGCACGGGCCGGAGGGTGATGGCCGCCGCGATTCCGACCGGCGGGTCCACTGCTGCGCTGGCACTTCAGGCTGATGGCGAGATCGCGGTCGAAGAGTCGGAGCTGGCTGACGCGGAGCGTGCGGAGAAACATGCTCGGTCACAACTAGCGCGTTGGATCGGCCCTGCGGCCTACGAGCCCACGCCGGACACCATTCCTGACATCGAAGTTCCGCTGGAAATGATGCCGCCGCTCGACGCGCACCCCGAAGTACAAATCGCGCTTGCCCAACAGCAGGTCGCGCAGCAGCAGGTCGAAGTGGCGGAGCAGAGCCGCAAATGGGACCCGACCTATTCGGTGTCGCTCGGCATTCGTCCGAAATATGGCGAGATGGTCTCGGCCGGCGTCTCCATTCCGCTCCAGATCAACCGCCGCAATAATCAGGATCGGCTGATCGCCGAAGCGCAGGCGCGTGTCGATGCGGCCGCCCTTCGCGCCGAAGATACTCGCCGGGAGCTGGCCGAAGAGTATCGCTCAGCCATCGCCGATTATGATGGCGCGAATGCCGAGCTGATACGCCTCAACAAGGACGCCATTCCGGCCCTTGAAGGGGCATTCAAAGCAGCGGAAGCTAGGTACGCAGGCGGAGGCGGCGGAACACTCGATCAGCCGTTCGCCATCGTCCGCCGCTACATCGAGGTCCACATCCAGTCGGTGGAAGCGCAGGCGCATCGGGCGAGCGCTGCCGCCCAAATCCTTTACGTCTATGGGGAGACGCACCAGTGAGACGCGTCCGCGAACTCACCATCGTGAGAAACTTCGGCCGTCGCGAGGCGATCGTCTCCGCACTGCTGATCCTGGTTGCGATTGCTGCTGGTCTCACGGGCTATCTGCTCGGCGCTCCAGGTAAAGCCGAGCAGTCAGGCTGCCCGTCGGGAAAGCCCCTCTATTGGTATGATCCGATGATCCCGGCCGAGCACCATTCCGGCCCCGGCAAATCCTCCATGAATATGACTCTGATCCCCAAATGCCCGAACGAGGCTGCGCAAGGGGGTGTCACGGTCTCTCCGGCGATGCAGCAGAACCTCGGCATTCGGTTGGCACGCGTCGAGACGCGCGATATCGCGTCAACCATCCGGGCCGTGGGGCAGGTTCAGTTCGACGACCGCCTGATCAGCCAGGTACAGACGCTCACCCCCGGTTTCGTCGAGAGCCTCTCGGTCCGCGCCGAAGGAGAGCCGGTCGGCGCCGGGCGCGTCATTGCTCAGGTCTATTCTCCCGACCTGCTCGGCGCTCAGAACGAATATAAGGCGCTGCTCTCGATCAGCAGCCCGTCGGCGGTGAGCCTGAGGCCGGCGGCTCGCAGCCGCTTGCTGTTGCTCGGCGCTCCTGCGGGGCTGGTGCGGAGGCTTGAGCACGGCGGCGCGCCGCAGCGCACTTATCCCGTCGTCGCCCGGACATCCGGTGTCGTGACGCAAATCGGCGCCAGACCGGGAGCACAGGTTGCGCCGGGGCAGTCGATCGTCACGATCCAGGGACTTGGACAGGTGCTCGTGGTTGCCAATGTCCCCGAAGCATCGCTCGGCAGCGTTCATGTCGGCCAGCCGGTGGAAATCACCTTTGCGGCCTATGAGGGCGAGGTCCGTCGCGGCGTCGTCGACTACATCTATCCCTCGTTCGATGCGCAGTCTCGAACGGCGCGCGTGAGGATCACGCTTCCGAACCCCGGCTTTCATCTGAAACAGGGCATGTTCGCAAATGTGACGCTGCAGGGCACCGGCGGAATGGCGATTGTCGTTCCGAGCGAGGCGGTGATCGACACCGGCCGCCG
>JABFXK010000039.1 GCA_013361785.1 Sphingomonas sp. | reverse complement strand
TTCAAGCGCAAGATGCTGTTCATGAAGCTGTGCCACGCGCTGGACAAGCATGCGCACGCGGAGGAAATGATCGTCTATCCCGCCCTTCGGGGAGACGATGATGCAGTCGACGCCGACCATCTCGAAAGCGAGCATGGCTACATCAAGACGTTCATTTACGAACTGAGCGAGATGGGCCCGGATTCGCCCAACTGGCTCGAGAAGGTGCGCGAATTCCGGCAGCTCGTCGCCGAACACGCGCACATGGAGGAAGAGCAGGTCTTCCCGAAGTTCAAACAGGACATGAGCGAGGAGCAGAACGCGCACATCACGAGCCTCGTGAACCGCGACGGCTTCTGGATGGCTTAGCCGACCAGCGCCAGCTTCGGCTCCTGCGTCGACAGGTCGACGCTGCTGTCTCCAGTGATGCGCTCGATGCGGGCGGCAAGCTCCGCGTCGAGCGCAAAATCGCGGCCGGCGACGAGTTCGGCGGTGCCGCCTGAAGCGAGCGGCACGACCAGAGTGACCTTCCCGTTGCCGCCGCGTGAGCCAGCCAGCTCACGAACGACGCGCTCGATCGCGGACGCGTCTCCGACGTGGACAGTGATTTGCAATCGTGTGCGCTTTGCAAGCTCGGTCAGCGACTGAATGCGCTTGATCGTCACGCGCGGCGTCTCGTCGCCGGAGCGGCGGTCGAGCTCGACGCTCAACAGTCCGCACTGCCCGGCCTTTGCCGCGGCTTCGAGCGCGGCGGTGGCTTCGTCGTCGAACGCCGTCGCGATGAACTGACCCGAGCTGTCGCTCAGCGTCGCCATCATGTAGCGCCGCCCGCGTGCCGAGGTCCGCCAGCGCGTGTCCTCGACCAGCCCCGCCATTGTTGCGCTGACCCGGTCGCCCTCGGGAATGCGGACGTCGGCAAGCTCGGCGAACGTTTTGACCTTGTGAGCCGCGAGCAAATGCTTGGCCGAATCGACCGGATGCGCCGAGAAATAGAAGCCAAAGGCGTCGCGCTCCGCGGCCATGCGCTGTGCCAGGGACCATGAGGTATCGCGCGGCAAGCGGATAGGCGCGGCTTCGGCGGAATTGACCCCGAACAGCCCCGCCTGGCCTGTCTCGCGCTGCTCGTGCGCGCTCGCCGCATGGGCGAGGATCGTCTCGGCTCCCGCGAACACGGCTGCCCGCTCCGGCTTGATGCTGTCGAACGCGCCCGCTCCGGCGAGGCTCTCGAGCTGGCGGCGGTTGAGCAGGCGCGGGTCGATCCGCGCTGCGAAGTCTTCGAGGCTGGCGAAGGCTCCCCGCCCTTCCCGCTCCTCGACCAGCGCTTCCATGGCCTTTTCGCCGACGCCCTTGAGCGCGCCGAGCGCGTAGCGGACGGCGCCATTCTCGACGGTGAAGGATGCACCGCTGGCGTTGATGTCGGGCGCAAGGCACTCGACCGCGCCCCGGCGCATGTCCTCGACGAACATCGCGAGCTTGTCGGTGAGCGCGATATCGAAGCTCATCGACGCCGCGTAGAATTCCGCCCGGTGATGCGCTTTCAACCAGGCGGTCTGATACGTCAGCAGGGCATAAGCCGCCGCGTGGCTCTTGTTGAAGCCGTAGCCCGCGAACTTGTCGATCAAGTCGAACAGCTCGTTGGCCTTCGCGGCGGGAATCTCGTTGTGCTCGGCGCAGCCCTTCACGAAGGTCTCGCGCTGCGCGTCCATTTCCGACTGGATCTTTTTTCCCATCGCGCGGCGGAGCAGGTCGGCGCCTCCCAGGGAGTAGCCGGCGAGGATCTGCGCCGCCTGCATGACCTGTTCCTGATAGACGAAGATGCCGTAGGTCTCCTTGAGGATTCCTTCGAGCAGCGGGTGCGGATATTCGATCTGCTCCTCGCCGTTCTTGCGTCGGCCGAACATCGGGATGTTGTCCATCGGCCCAGGGCGATAGAGCGCGTTCAGCGCAATGATGTCCTCGAACCGCGTCGGCTTCACGGCCGAGAGCGTCCGGCGCATGCCTTCCGATTCGACCTGGAACACGCCGACCGTGTCTCCGCGCTGGAGCAGGTCGAAGACTTCCGGGTCGTCCCATGGAAGCGCGCCGAAGTCGACGTCCACGCCTTGCTCCGCGAGCAGGCGCTGGCCTTCCTTGAGGACGGAGAGCGTCTTCAGTCCGAGGAAGTCGAACTTCACCAGCCCCGCCGCTTCGACATATTTCATGTCGAACTGGGTGACCGGCATGTCCGACCGCGGGTCGCGATAGAGCGGGACCAGCTCGTCGAGCGGACGGTCGCCGATGACCACGCCCGCCGCGTGGGTCGAAGCGTGCCGCGGCAGGCCCTCGAGCTTCATCGCGAGGTCGAACAGGCGCTTGACGTCGGCGTCCTTATACTCGGCGGCGAGCTCGGAAACGCCGTTGAGCGCGCGGTCCAAGGTCCATGGGTCAGTTGGATGGTTGGGGATCAGCTTCGCCAGGCGATCCACCTGCCCATACGGCATTTGCAGCACGCGCCCCGTGTCCTTGAGGACGGCGCGCGCCTTCAGCCGGCCGAACGTGATGATCTGGGCGACCTTGTCGCGGCCGTAGCGGCCCTGGACGTACGCGATGACCTTGTCGCGATGCGTTTCGCAGAAGTCGATGTCGAAGTCCGGCATCGAGACGCGCTCGGGATTTAGAAATCGCTCGAACAGCAGACCGAGTGCAATGGGATCGAGATCCGTGATGGTGAGCGCCCAGGCGACGACCGAGCCGGCACCCGAACCGCGTCCCGGGCCAACCGGAATGTCGTTGGTCTTCGCCCATTTGATGACGTCGGCGACGATCAGGAAGTAGCCCGCGAATCCCATCCCGGTGATGATTTCAAGCTCATAGTCGAGCCGTTCGCGGTAGCGGGCCTTTTCATCTTCGGACCGGCCGGAAAGACGTCCCTCGAGGCCCGCCTTCGCATCCGCGCAGAGCTGCTCATCCTCATTGTCGCCGAGGCGGGGAAGGATCGGCCGGCGCTTGGGAGCAGCAACCGCGCAGCGTCGGGCAATCACCGCCGTGTTCGCGAGCGCTTCGGGAAGGTCGGCGAACAGCTCGGCCATGGCCGCGCCGTCCTTGAGCCACGCGTCGGCCGACGAGCTCGCCCGATCGGCACTCTCGACATAGGCCGAGCTCGCGATGCACAGCATCGCATCGTGCGCGGCATGGAACGACGGATCGGCGTAAGCAGCCGGGTTCGTCGCGACCAGCGGCAGGTGTCGCTCGTAGGCGAGATCAATCAGCCCCGCTTCGGCGGCATCCTCGATGGCATCGCCGCGGCGTGCGATCTCGAGGTACAGCCTCTGCGGGAAGAGACTTTGGAGGCGGTCGAGATAAGCCTGGGCCCTCTCCTTCTGCCCATCCGCGATCAGTCGCGTGAGCGCGCCTTCGCCGCCCGCGGTCAAGGCGATCAGCCCGTCGTTGAGGTCTTCAAGGGCGCTGAAGGGGACATGCGGCTCTTGTTCGATCGGTCGGTCGAGGTGGGCCGCGGAGACGAGCTTGCACACGTTCGCATAGCCCTGCTCGTCCTTGGCAAGCAGCACCAGCCAGTCGATCCCTCCTTCGCCGCCGAGCTCCGCGGGCCGCGCCACCGCCAGCATCGCGCCGACGATCGGCTGAACGCCCTTGGCGATGCACGCCTCGCTGAACGGCATCACCCCGTAGAGGCCGTTGCGGTCGGTGACGGCGATCGCCGGAAAGCCAAGCTTCGCTGCCCGGTCGGCGATGGTCTTCGGCTCCATCGCCCCTTCGAGCATGGTGAAGGACGAGAAGACCCGGAGCGGAACGTAAGGCTGAGTCACGGAGCGAGTATGGAATTTCTGATGTGGCGGCGGCAAGCAACGGTGCCCGACTTATCCACGCTTATCGCGGCGGTTGCCAGGTGCCCTGCATGATGTCGCGGATCTCCCGCATCCGGCCGACATAAGCGTCGCCGATGCACGATCGGTTGGGGCATCGATCCCGATAGGCGATGAAGCGGTTGCGGGTCGAGCGAAGCAATGCGCGCTGCTCCGGAGTCGCCTGCTGGACCGCCCGCCCATATTGCGCGGCCATGTTCCGGTCGAGGGCGGCGAGCCCGGCATTGGAGCAAACCGCGATCTCGCCCTTGGTGCGCGCCTTCGAACAGTCGAAGCTCGGGCGCGCGCCGGTCGGAACCGCAGGCGCGGACGGAGCCGACGGCCGATGCTGCTGCTGCGGGCGCTGGGGCGGCGGCGTTGTCGGGAAGGAGGTTTGAGGTTGTACGGGCGCGACTCCATTTGTCTCGACCGGAGCAGTAGGCGTCGGCCCTGGCGTGGATGGAGCCGGCGCCGCCTGGCCGACGCGCGCGAGCGTTGCAAGTGGAGCGACGACCGCATCGGCGTTGCGCAGCAGCACGACATTGCCGCTGCCGTCTGCGGCAGGCTGGATCGTATAATCGACGTCCGAGCTAAGGGTGCGGCGGCCGCCGACCACTCCCACGCCCGGAGGCAAGTCGAGCGACAGCGACCCGGAGCAGTTGATCGCGCCGGTCGAGCTGTTCTGACTCTCCATCACCGGATTTTCCATGCGGACCACGGCATATCTCGACAATTCGTCGAAGGCGGCCTGGTCGCTGCCGCGGAGCTGCGCTGCCCGGTGGAACAGCTCCCGCTTGATCAGCTCATAGGTCTCGTTGCTTGCGCACGCTTTTTCCGGCGATGGCGCCTTGGCCTGCTGCTGCGGCTGGTTCTGGGCGAGCTCGTTTTGGGTGAGCTTGTCCTGCTCGGAATTCCTGCCGGTTGCGAAATAAGCGACGAGGATCATCAGCGCGATGAGACCGCCGATCAGCGCGAGCGTCGTCCAGTTGGGAGTACGCACGGAACGCCGAACGTCGCTGCGGCGCTCCGGGTCCGTCATTGCAGCCGGCCCTCGTGGAGCCTCACGACGCGGTCCATCCTTGCGGCGAGCCGCTCGTTGTGGGTTGCGACCAATGCAGCACTCCCCTCGCCTCGAACGAGGTTGAGAAATTCGCTCAGGACGGCGTCGGCGGTGTGCTCGTCGAGATTGCCGGTAGGCTCGTCGGCAAGCACCAGCGGCGGCTTGTTGGCGAGCGCGCGGGCAACGGCCACCCGCTGCTGCTCGCCACCCGAGAGCTTGGACGGTCGATGGTCGAGCCGCTGTGAGAGACCCAGCGCGCTAAGCAGCTGTGTCGCGCGGTCGCGCGCCGCGGGGGTGTCGGCGCCGCGCACCAGCTGAGGAAGCACGACATTCTCGACCGCGTTGAATTCCGGAAGAAGGTGATGGAACTGATAAACAAAGCCGAGCAGCTCGCGCCTGAGGCGCGTCCGCCCTTCGTCGTCGAGGTCCGCGGCTTCTTCGCCGTTGAGGCGGATCGATCCCTCGAAGCCGCCTTCCAGCAGTCCGACGGCCTGAAGCAAGGTCGACTTGCCGGAGCCTGAAGGCCCGAGGAGCGCGACGATCTCTCCCGGCTGGATCGCGAGGTCCACTCCACGAAGCACTTCGATCGTGACTTCGGCCTGCGTGAAGCTGCGCTTCAGGTCGCGAGTAACGAGGACCGCCTCACTCATAGCGGAGCACCTGCACCGGGTCGGTGCTCGCCGCCTTCCACGCCGGATACAGCGTCGAGAGGAACGACAGGATCAAGGCAATAAGGATAATCGCCGTGACCTCGATCGGGTCCGGCTTGGCGGGAAGATCGGTGAGGAAGCGAACCGAAGGATCCCAAAGATTCTCGCCGGTGATCGCCTGGATGAAGTTCACGACGTTCTGCCGGAAGTAGAGGAAAATCGCGCCAAGAATGACTCCAAGCACGATTCCGAGCGAGCCGATCGTCACGCCGACGGTCATGAAAACCTTCATCATTCCGCGGCGGCTCGCGCCCATCGTCCTCAAGATGGCGATGTCGCGCGTCTTCGCGCGCACCAGCATGATCAGCGATGAGAGGATATTGAACACGGCGACGAGCACGATCAGCGAGAGGACGACGAACATTGCCACCCGCTCGACTTCGAGGGCTTGGAACAGCGCCGAGTTCATCTGCCGCCAGTCCGTGATGAATCCCTTGCCCTGAACCACCTTTTGCAAGGGAGCGATGATCTGCTGGACCCTGTCGGGATTGGTGGTCTGGATCTGGATCATCCCGACCTGGTCGCCCATCAGAAGCAGCTCCTGGGCGTCCTTCATGGGCATGATGACGAACGCCTTGTCGTAATCGTAAATGCCCACCTCGAATATCGCGCCCACCGTGTAGGTGACCTCGCGCGGGACAGTCCCGACCACGGTCGAGCGCCCTTCCGGGTTCCACAGGGTGATCTGACTTCCGGGGGAAGCGCCGAGCGTTTCGGCGAGACGCGAGCCGAGCGCGACGTTCCCGCTTCCAGGCGTAATCGAGCGAATGTCGCCGGCGAGCACGTTGCCGGTGATCGTCTTGTTCGCGCGAATGTCGTCGACGCGCATGCCGCGCACCAGGACACCTTCGAAGCGGCCATTCGCGGTGGCCATCAGCGGTGTCTCGATGAACGGCAGCGCCGAGGTGACGCCCGGCGTCTTGCGCGCCACCGCGGTGATCCGCTGCCAGTCGGACAAGCGCCCGTCATAGCCTTCGACTACGGCATGGCCGTTTAGCCCCACGATCTTCTCGAACAATTCGGCGCGAAAGCCGTTCATCACGCTCATGACGATGATCAGCGCGGCTACGCCGAGCGCGACGGCAATGAGGCTGATGCTGGCGACGAGGAAGATGAACCCCTCCCCCTTCCCCGGCAGCAGGTAACGGCGAGTGAGCATCCGCTCCGCGCGGTTGAGGATCATGCGGTGAGCCTTGCGAGAGCGCTTTCCACGCTCAGCTCCTCGCGCTCGCCGGTTGAACGGCGCTTTAATTCGACGGTGCCGGCGGCGATGCCGCGCGGTCCGACGATCACCTGCCAGGGCAGTCCGATCAGGTCCATCGATCCGAGCTTGACGCCGCCGCGCTCGTCACGGTCGTCGTACAATGTCTCGACGCCGGCTGCCGTGAGCTGCGCGTAAAGCGATTCCGCGGCGGAGACGCTGGCCTCGTCGTCCGCTCGCATCGTGACGATCCCCACTCGCCATGGAGCGACCGGTTCGGGCCAGATGATCCCGGCTTCGTCGTGGCTCGCCTCGATGATCGCGCCGACGAGACGCGACACACCAATGCCGTAGCTCCCGCCGACGGGAGTCACCGGGTCCCCATTAGGCCCACTCACCGTGAAGCCGAGCGGCTTCGTATATTTGTCGCCGAAATAGAAGATGTGGCCAACTTCGATCCCGCGCGACTGGCGAAGGTCGCCGGCGAGCGATGCTTCGCGGGCTTCGTCGCGCTTTTCGTCGGTCGCCGCATAATCGGCGGTCATGGAATTCACGAACGCCTGCAGCGATTCTGCGTCGTTGGCGTCGACAGCATAATCCTCCGCCGGGCGAAGCGTCTCCCAGCTCTTGTGGAAGAAAACCTCGCTCTCACCCGAGGGTGCAAGGATAATGAACTCGTGGCTCAGATCGCCGCCGATCGGACCGGTGTCCGCCTGCATTGGGATCGCGCGCAGTCCCATCCGCGCGAAGGTGCGCAGATAAGCGATGAACATCTTGTTGTAGCTGATCCGTGCGCCGGCCTCGTCGAGATCGAAGCTGTAGGCATCCTTCATCAGGAATTCGCGGCCGCGCATGACTCCGAAGCGGGGTCGGATCTCGTCCCGGAACTTCCACTGGACATGGTAGAGAATTCGCGGAAGGTCGCGATAGCTTCGCGCCGATCCCTGGAAGATCGCGGTCAGCATGTCCTCGTTGGTCGGGCCGTAGACCAGCTCTCGTTCCTGGCGGTCCGTGATCCGGAGCATCTCGGGTCCGTAAGCGTCGTATCGGCCAGTCGCTTTCCAATAGTCGGCCGCCTGAAGCGTCGGCATCAGCATTTCCTGAGCGCCGGCGCGGTCCTGCTCCTCGCGCACGATCTGCTCGATCTTCTCGAGCACCCGGAAGCCGATCGGCAGCCACGCGTAAATGCCTGCCGCCGTTTGTCGCACGAGGCCGGCCCGCAGCATCAGCTTGTGGCTGACGATCTGGGCGTCGGCGGGGCTTTCCTTGAGGACCGGAAGAAAGGCTTGGGACCAGCGCATGGGCCGCGCTGTAGGGTCGCGCTAACCGGCGCGCAACCGAGGCCGCCCGTCCCTAGACATGTGGCCTGCCCGACACAGGCGTCGCGGAAACGCAACCCACCTCGATTTGGCGGCGTGACAGCCGTTTGGCCGCGGTTTAGTCAACAGCGTCCGAACGATCTGACCCTTGGGTCGGGTTCGGGTGCGGCGGAATGTCGCGACGGCGCTCTACTGGGGAAGAGCCGATCGCGACCTCGGGGACTTTTGCCGCGACGTATCCAAGGGGGCTGACGAGCAATCGTCACGCAGGGCGCCCGGATCGCTGGTCGATCCGGGCGTTTGCTTTGTTGAGTGACGCGGCCCGGACAAACTCCGGCGTTGTGTCCGTCTGGTTCCGGCGTATCATGAGCGGAAACAGTTTCGGCGCTTACAAGGGGATAGCGACAATGGCCAAAAATCTAGGTGGGGCAGACCGGGTTGTTCGGATTATTGCTGGTATCGTACTTGCCGTGCTCGCTTATCTCGGTGTGCTGCCGGGCGTAGCCACGATCATCATGGCCGTTGTTGCTGCCTATCTGATCATCAGCGGACTTCTCGGCCGCTGCATTTTTTACAAGATGGCCGACGTGGACACGAGCATCCAGGAGCAGCCCTACTCCACGACGGACGATCGCGCCGGCTTCTGAGCTCCGCGGCTTCACCAAAGCTGCGGTCCCCTACCTGATCTCCATGTTCGGCAGTCCCCCGGACTGCCTGCGCGTGGAGATGGTAGCGGAGGAGGGACTTGAACCCCCGACACGCGGATTATGATTCCGCTGCTCTAACCAGCTGAGCTACTCCGCCCCGAAGCCTGAGATGCGCCGGCGAACAGAGCGCCGGAGGCGCGGCATATAGGTGCGCGTTGGAAGGCGGTCAACGCGAGGAACCCCTAACTGCTGCTGTCGTTGAGCGTGAATGATGAAGAGGGTTCGATGGATCCGCTGACTCCGCTCGAGACCTTGTGCCGGATCATCCTCCGCGCGCGGGAATATGAAGCTCAGACGGTCGATTTCGCCGACGACGAAGAAGCCGACGACGTCGACGATGAGCAGGAGGGCATGCTGAGCGTGCTCGAGGACGACATCAACGACAGCGTCGAGGAAGAGCTGAAGGCGGTGTTCGAGGACCTGGGCGAGGATCAGCTCGCCGAGGTGATCGCCTTCTGCTGGGTCGGGCAGGGCACATACGAGGCCGGCGACTGGGACGAAGCGATGGAAGAAGCGCAGAGCCTCGTCAGCGAAAGCGCCGATGTCGCAATCAACGAGCTGATGGATCAGCCGATGCTCGCCTCGGTGCTGGAATCCGGCCTCGCTGCGTTCGATCTTAGCTGCGACGGCATTGGCGAGGTCACCTAAGCCCTGAACGGATAGACTGCGATCCGCTCCCATGAGCCTCCGAGATAGCGGTGCAGGCCCAGGCCTGCGATCGCAAGCGGACGAGGCGTGAAGCTTCGCTCCAGCTGCTCCTTGAGCGCCCTTGCGACCTTCGGCGCGACCTTATTCTGGATCGTGATGTGCGGCCGCCATCCGCTGCTGTCCTGCGCGCCGAGCAGGCCGTGGAGATCGTAGGCGAGCTCCTCGCGAATTAGGTCCAGCGCCGGAGAGACCACGCGAAAGGCAACTCCGCCTCCAAGGTCCATCAGCCCTGCGAGACTCGCCGGCGGCGGGCGCTGCCGTACCACTTCAGAAAGGCGTCCACGAAGCTCACCCTCTGCCGAGGGAGGCAGTGCGTAGAAGATTGTGAGATGGGCGGGCAGTTGATTGCGCTCGCCCGGGTAATGTGCTCGCCGCAGCTTCTCGATCCACGAGAAGTCCGTGGGTGCAATCTCCGCGGTGACAATCAGCGCCCCGGCCACTGGTCCCGCGGAAGCTCTTCGAGGCCCTGGAAGCGATCCGCCGGGAGATGGGCGGCGACTGTTTCTCCCTCGACATGCGCTTCGCTCCAGGGGAGCCGGCGGAGGCGTTCGCCGACGCCGGCAACGCCGCCTTCAGAAACTACCACATAATCGAGCCTGCCACTCCGGCACCCCGCCATCGCGTCGATGCAATGCCCGACCTGCTCCGCTCCGCATTGCACCGGAGCGCGGCTGAGGAGCGACACTGGGAACAGCGCCTCTCCGGGAGTGAGTTCGCTGGCCTCGGTCGCCGATCGGGCCCCTTCCTCGACGCGGGCCTGCCGGCCGAGCCAGCGCCAGACCCCGAACATGTCGAGCATCGTAAGGACGACATTGGTCCACAGAAGCGCCGGCTGGTCGGTCAGCAGCCCGACGGCAATCCAGCACAGGGCTCCCACGGTGAAGACGGCAAAGCCATAGCCGGTGATTCGCGGGCCGAGGTTGGAAGCGGTCATGAACGCCGCGACGATGGTCGCGATGGTCGCGACCCAGGAGATGGTTTCAGCCATGGCGGCGCAATGCGCGGCTTCGGTTAAGGTTCAGATTTCGACCTGGGACCCGAGCTCCACGACACGGTTTGTCGGAAGCTTGAAAAACTCCATCGCGCTTTCGGCATTTCGCAGCATCCAGGCGAACAGTTTCTCGCGCCAGATTGCCATCCCGGGACGAGACGAGGCGAGCAACGTCTGGCGGGCGAGGAAGAAGCTCGTGTCCATCATCTTGCATGGCGAGCCGATCTCACGGACCTTCGCAAGCATCGCCGGTACGTCGATCTCCTCCATGAAGCCGAAGCGAAGGACGACCCTGTAGAAGCCCGCGCCATAGTCCTTCGTCTCGATCCTCTTCTCTTCGGAAACGTAAGGCACGTCCTCGATTCGCACCGTGAGCAGGATCACCCGCTCGTGAAGCACCTTGTTGTGCTTGAGATTGTGAAGCAGCGCATGCGGCACGCCGCTTGCCGAACTGGTCATGAACACCGCCGTGCCAGGGACGCGCGCGGCGCTCGGCGCCGCCGATTTG
>JABFXK010000021.1 GCA_013361785.1 Sphingomonas sp. | reverse complement strand
CGAGACCGAACGCCAAGCGATTTCCGCCATCTTCGACGCGATCGACAATTTCCAGACGCTTCCGGACGCGTGAGCTGATCTCGCTATGCGATCGGCCGCCTCTTCCTCCCCTCCCTGGAAGGGAGGGGCTCGGGGTGGGTGCCGCCGAGGCACTCGGCGGCGCGTGCAACGATCACTTCCGCCGCGCCGGTTGGATTCTCCCGCACATCGCTGTTCCACACGCGGAACACGCTCCAGCCCTGATCGGCAAGCCACTGGTCGCGGACGATGTCGCGCTCGGATTCCGCATGCTGTCCGCCGTCGATCTCGACGACCAGCTTGGCTTGCCGGCACGCGAAGTCCACGATGTACGGTCCGATCGGGAACTGCCGCGTAAACTTGGGGCGGTGGCGCGACAGGAGCTCCCACATCTTGCGCTCCTCACGTGTGGCATTGTTACGCAGCTCACGGGCGCGTTCGGTTACTGCGACTTCCACGCGTCGGGACATAGCTTAGGCGTAGCAGAGCGCGCTTCGCGCACCCAAACATAAACTCCCCCGCAAAAACAACTTTCCTACAGCCGCCCTCTTGTGCTCCACACTCGTCAATGGAGCTTCTGCAATTCACGCCCGTCCCGTCCCGCGCCCGCCATGACGGCTGGAGCACGGCAGACCAGCGCAAGTTCATCGGCTCTCTCGCGCGCGGCCATTCGGTCGACGAGGCGGCGAAGGCGCTCGGCCACAGTCGCCAGAGTGCGTACGCCTTTGCGCCGCAGGGCCGGAGCGGAGGAGTTCGCCGCCGCCTGGGCCCGCGCTCAGGCCCTTGGGCGCCAGGTCTGGGAAGCGAAACGATGCAGCCCGGGTCCGGACCTCGCTTATGCGTTCGAAACCTTGCTCGTCCCGCGTTTCTATCGCGGTCGGCTGATCGGTTTTGTCCAGCGGCAGGATAATGCCGCCGCGCTCGGGACGCTTGCAGAGCTCGACAGGCAAATCGAAGACAGCCGGATCTTGTCGAAGTTGACGCGATGAGAATCGCGCGTCGCTTTTCCTGTGCCCTTCCGATGGTCTAGGCGCATCGGATGCTGAAGCCCGTGACCACCGACATCGAAGCGCTGAAGACTCTCGACGAGCGACTCCGCTGGCTGTCAGCCTGGACGATCCACCACGCGAACCACATTCGGGAAAACGACGACGGGCTGAAGGTCGGCGGCCACCAGGCGAGCTGCGCCTCGATGACCGCGATCATGGCTGCGCTCTATTTCCATGCGCTCGGGCCCAACGACCGCGTCGCCGTGAAGCCGCACGCCGGGCCGGTGCTCCACGCGATCCACTACCTGCTCGGCAGCCAGAGCCGCGAGGCGCTTGAGAATTTCCGCGGTTTCGGTGGCGCGCAATCCTATCCGAGCCGGACCAAGGACAAGATCCCGGTCGATTTCTCCACCGGCTCCGTCGGCCTCGGCGTCGCGGTCACGCTCTTCGCCAGCCTGGTGCAGGATTATCTCACCGCCCACGGCTGGCTCGACGATGCCGACCGCGGTCGCTTCGTGGCTTTGATCGGCGATGCCGAGCTCGACGAAGGCAATATCTACGAGGCGATCATCGAGGGCGCGAAGCACGACGTTATGAACCTGTGGTGGATCGTCGACTACAATCGCCAGAGCCTCGATGCGACCAGCGCCGACCGCATGTTCGAGCGCTTCGACGAGATCTTCCGCAGCTGCGGCTGGCGCGTGGTGGAACTGCGCTACGGCAAGAAGCTGCAGCGCGCGCTGGACGCCAACAAGGAGCTCAAGGACTGGTTCGAGAAACTCTCGAACGCCGAGCTGTCGGCGCTTCATTACCAGGGCGGCGCCGCGTGGCGTACGCGCATCGAAGGCGACGTCGGCAACAAAGCCGCCGCACTCCTCAAGGAGAATGACGATGCGGCGCTTGCCGCGCTGTTCACCGACCTCGGCGGCCATTGCATGGAGACTCTGGTCGAGGCGTTCGACGCCGCGCAGGACGATGTCCCCACCCTGTTCATCGCCTGGACGATCAAGGGCTTCGGCCTGCCCTTCGCCGGCCATAAGGACAATCACGCGGGCCTCATGAACCCGACGCAGATGGCGGCGCTGCGCGAAAGCATGGGCGTTCGCGAAGGCCACGAGTGGGAGCCGCTCGAAGGCGTCGGCGGCAATGCTCGCCCGGGCGTCGAAACCCTGCTCGAGCGCAGCCGAACCGCGCGCGAGAAGCGGAGCCGCGCATTCGGCAGCCTTGCCGTCCCGAACATCCCTGCGCCCGCCGGCGAGGAGCAATCGACCCAGGCCGCGTTCGGCCGGATCCTGCTCGACCTGTCAAAGGCCGGCGGCGGTCTCGCCGACCGCATCGTCACCACCTCGCCCGACGTGACGGTGTCGACCAATCTCGGCGCTTGGGTCAACCAGCGCGGGCTGTTCCGCCGGAGCGACATGCCAGACATCTTTGCTCGGGCAAAGATTGCCTCCGCGCAAAAATGGGGCGCGAACAACAATGGGCAGCATATCGAGCTCGGAATCGCCGAATCGAACCTGTTCCTGATGCTCGCAGCCGCCGGCCTGTCCGGCGACCTGTTCGGCACGCGCCTGTTCCCGATCGGCACGCTCTACGACCCGTTCATCGCCCGCGGCCTCGATGCCCTCAATTACGCCTGCTACCAGGACGCGCGCTTCCTGCTCGTCGCGACTCCGAGTGGGATCACGCTCGGCCCCGAAGGCGGCGCTCACCAGTCGATCAACCCGCCGCTGATTGCGCTCGGCCAGCCGGGCCTCCGCCATTACGAACCCGCGTTCGCCGACGAGCTCGCGGCAATGATGGAAGAAGCCTTCCGCCTGATCGACGACCCTTCCGGCGAAAGCACCTATTTACGCCTCTCCACCCGCAGCATTCGCCAGATCGAGCGCTCCGACGACAGCTGGTGCGACGCCGCGCTCGAGGGCGGCTACTGGCTACGCGAGCCCGGCTCCGGCGCCGAAGCCGCGATTGTCGCCATGGGCGCCGTCATGCCCGAAGCGCTCGCCGCCTGGGAGGAACTGCGCGACGACGTGCCCGGCCTCGGCCTCCTCGCCGTCACCTCGCCCGACCTGCTCCACCGCGGCTGGACCGCCGCGCAGGCCGGACGCTGGGGCGGCGAACGCAAGCCGAGCCATGTCGAGCAGCTGCTGTCGAAGCTCAGCGCCCGCGCGGGCCTCGTCACCGTCGCCGATTCCGCGCCGGCGGCCCTATCCTGGCTCGGTGGCGTCCTCGGCCAGCGCGTGGCTCCGCTCGGAGTCGAGAAGTTCGGCCAGACCGGCAGTCTCGCCGAGCTCTATGCCGCCTACCGAATCGACGGCGAGGCGATTACCGAAGCGGCGGCGGAGCTCCTGCTTCCGTTCAGCGCCTAAAATCATTTCTTTACCGCGATCGTTTAGACCAAACGCCGTGTCCGATTATCGAGACGATCAGGAGCTTCGCCTGCGCCTGGCGCGGGAGCTCGAGCATGTCCGCCACATGCTCGACGAGATGGGCGAGGAGCTGTCCGCCGACCTCGAGGTGCTCATGCGTCATGGAGTGTCGCTCCAGACAATCGATATCGCCGGCCAGATCCTCGGGCACATCGCCAATATCGTCCGCGCTGAGGATTCGGACGCGGCCGTCGAGCGGATCGGCATGTGCGAGCTTCGGGCACGGCTGGAGAAGCAGTCCGTCGGCTGACTTGGCAATGACGGCGGCGCTCGCCTAAGGCGGGCGCATGCCAGGGCGCTATTTCGAAGAGTGGCAGGTCGGCGACCGCGTTCAGCACCAGCTGACCCGAACGGTCACCGAGACCGACAATCTGCTGATCACCACGCTCACCCACAATCCGCAGCCGCTGCACCTGGATTACGAGGCGGCGGCGAAGACAGAGTTCAAAAAGCCGCTGGTCAACAGCTGCTTCACCTTCAGCCTGCTGGTCGGAATCAGCGTCCACGACACCACAGTCGGAACGCTCGTCGCGAATCTCGGCTATGAGAAGATCAACTTCCCCAAACCCGTGTTCGCCGGAGACACGCTCCGCTGCGAAAGTGAATGCGTCGCGATGCGCGAAAGCAAATCGCGCCCGACTGCCGGGCTCGTCACCTGGACCCATCGCGCCTTCAACCAGCGCGACGAGCTGGTCTGTGAGTGCACTCGCACCGCGCTCATTCAAAAGCGCCCCGCCTGATGCAGCCGCGCTCATGGCTCTTCGTTCCCGCCGACAGCGAGAAGAAGATCGCCAAGGCTCTCGACAGCGATGCGGACGCGATCATCTTCGATCTCGAGGACAGCGTCGCTCCCGCCAACAAGGCCAGTGCGCGCGACATCCTCAAGAACTTGCCCCAGCGAACCGAACGTCCGCAGCTATGGGTCCGCATCAATCCAATCGGAAGCGAGTTCCACCGCGACGACCTTCACCTGATCGGGGTCGCCGACATTCACGGCATCGTGCTTCCGAAGGCGGAGGGCGGCTGGGACGTCATCGAGCTCGCCCATCGCACCGGCAACATTCCGGTGCACGCCATCGTCACTGAGACCCCGGCGAGCCTGTTCGGGATGCTCTCCTACCGCGACCCGAAGTCGCCGCTGGTTGCGATGAGCTGGGGCGCGGAAGACCTGTCGGCGGCGCTCGGCGCCTCGTCCAAATATGATGCCGATGGCGGCCTCAGCTTCACCTACAAGCTCGCCCGATCGCGTTGCCTTGCCGCCGCGGCCGCGGCCGGCGTGCAGCCCGTCGACGGTGTGGTCGCCGACTTCAAGGACGATCAGGCTCTGAAGGTGGAAGCCGAAGCGGCGAGCCGGGAAGGCTTCACCGGCAAACTCGCGATCCACCCGGCGCAGGTGGCGGTGATCAATGCGGCGTTCACGCCGTCGGGTGAAGAGGTTCGCCACGCCGAAGCGATCGTCGCTGCGTTCGAGGCGCATCCCGACGCCGGCGTGCTCTCGGTCGGCGGCAGGATGGTCGACCGGCCGCATCTCGTTCAGGCGCGGCGCGTTCTCGAGAGAGCAGCCAGGGAGTAAAGTTTGGCAATGGTCGAAGCGGTGCATCCAGTTCCTCAAGACTTCAACGCCCGCATCGAGCCTACCCAGCTTCAGGAGCTTCACGACCTCGCCAGCAGCGATCCTGACCGCTTCTGGCTCGATCAGGCACCACGGCTCACCTGGAACACCTCCCCCACCAAAGCCGGCGACTGGTCTTTCGACGAGCCCGACTTCCACATCCGCTGGTACGAGGACGGGGAGCTCAACCTGTCGGTCAATTGTCTCGACCGGCACCTTGCCGAGCGCGGCGACCGAACCGCGCTGATCTTCGAGGCCGACGAACCCGGCCACGGCCATCGCTGGACCTATCGCGAGTTGTACGAGGAGACCTGCCGCTTCGCGAACCTCCTGAAGCAGCGCGGGGTCAAACGCGGCGACCGCGTGATGATCTACATGCCGATGATCCCCGAAGCCGCGGCAGCGATGCTCGCCTGCGCGCGGATCGGGGCCATCCACTCGGTGGTGTTCGGCGGCTTCTCGCCCGAGAGCCTCCACGGCCGGATCGTCGATTGCGACGCATCGGCGGTCATCACCGCCGACGAGGGGGTACGCGGCGGCAAGAAGATTCCGCTGAAGCGCAACGTCGACGCGGCGCTCGAACAGCGAGACGTCGACACGGTGATCGTCGTCACCCGCAGCGGCGCCGACGTGCCGATGAAGGACGGCCGCGACATCCGCTACTCCGATCATCGCGATCAGCTTTCGACTGACTGCAATCCGGAGATCATGAAGGCGGAGGACCCGCTGTTCATCCTCTACACCTCCGGCTCGACGGGAAAGCCGAAGGGCGTGGTGCACACCACCGGCGGCTATGCGGTCTGGGCGGCGACGACGTTTGACTGGATCTTCGACTGCCGCGACGACGACATCTTCTGGTGCACGGCCGACATCGGCTGGATCACCGGCCACAGCTACGTCGTCTACGGTCCGCTCGCGATGGGCGGGACGAGCGTGATGTTCGACGGAGTGCCCAACTACCCCGATTTCAGCCGCTTCTGGGAAACCGTCGACCGACTGGGTGTCACCATCTTCTACACTGCCCCGACGGCCATCCGCGCGCTGATGCGCGAGGGCGACGAGCCGGTGAAACGCTACAGCCGCAAATCGATCCGGCTACTCGGAACCGTCGGCGAGCCGATCAATCCGGAAGCGTGGGAATGGTACTGGCGCGTGGTCGGTGATTGCCGTTGCCCGGTCGTGGATACCTGGTGGCAGACGGAGACCGGAGGCATCCTGATTTCGCCCTTCCCCGGCGCGACGGAGATGAAGCCCGGATCGGCGACCAGGCCTTTGCCGGGAATCCACCCGCTGCTGGTCGACCCCAACCACAATGTCCTCGAGGGGCCGGCGAGCGGCAACCTCTGCATTGCGGCGTCATGGCCCGGCCAGATGCGTACCGTCTGGGGCGATGCGCAGCGCTTCTTCGAGACCTATTTCAAGACCTATCCGGGTCTCTATTTCACCGGCGACGGCTGCCGCCGCGACGAGGATGGTTATTATTGGATTACCGGCCGCGTCGACGATGTCATCAACGTTTCCGGCCACCGCATCGGCACCGCCGAGGTCGAGAGCGCGCTCGTCGCCCATCCCAAGGTCGCCGAGGCCGCCGTCGTCGCTTACCCGCACGATATCAAGGGCCAGGCGATCTACGCCTTCGTGACGCTGGTCGCCGGCGAAGAAGGAAGTGACACGCTGCGCGGCGAGCTGAAGCAGACGGTGCGCAAGGAAATTGGCGCGCTCGCGGTCCCTGACAAAATCCACTTCACCCCCGCGCTTCCCAAGACACGGTCGGGCAAGATCATGCGCCGGATCCTCCGGAAGATCGCGGAAGGCGCGACCGAGGGCTTCGGTGACGTCTCCACCCTCGCCGATCCGACGATCGTCGATTCACTTCTAGCAGGCCGCCAATGAAAACCATCGCTGCACTTCTCGCCTTCGGGCTTGCCACCACCTCGGCCGCCGCGGAGCCGAAGCTCGACATGCTCGCCTTCTTCACCGGGCACACGCACGCGGACAATTCGATCAAGATCGCGCTCCACGCGCCCCACAAGCTGGTCGTTGACAGCATCGGCGGCCGCAACAAGGAAGGGCAGTTCGTCCTGATCGACACGGTGCAGGAGGAGGGCAAGCCGGTTCGCAAGCGCACCTGGGTGATGCATCCAGACGGCCCCAATCACTTCACCGGCAGCCTCAGCGACGCGAGCAGCCCGGTCGACGTGACCGTCGGCGGCAACAGCGCAACGATCCGCTATGTGATGAAGGAGGGTGGATTGAAGGTCGAGCAGGACCTTCAGCTTCGGCCCGACGGGACGCTTTCGAACCACGTCATCGCGAAGAAGTTCGGAATGAAGTTCGCTCAGGTCGACGGCACCATCCGCAAGGACTGACGCTCAGCCGGACCTCCGCACGAATAGCGCCTGGAACTGGGCCAGCTCACTCGCGGGAATGTCCGACACTGCTGCAAAGCGAAGCCCGTTGCGGCTCCATTCCCTGACGGTGAACCCGTCTTTCGCGAAGGATCGCGCGCTGTGGTCCGCCTCGGGCCACACGAACAGGTTCAGCGTGTGCAGCCGCCGGTGATAGACGATCGCGGCGACCGTCCTGCCGCCGAGCGAATCGAGCCGGCCGCCGGCGAGCGGGAAGCCGGCATCGGCGAGCTCCGGCACCGGCGGCGAGAACACGATCCTGCCGTTGAACCACGGCTTCACAATATGCTGGTTGGTGGTCTGCACGTCGGTGAGGTGCCCCGGCTGAAGCGAACGGACGTGGTCGGAAACGATCTCCTGGTCGACGACCGACTGGCTCGCCGGCGGAAGCAGCGTGACAATGAGCAGCGACGCAGCGAGAGCACCCGCGACGCCCGGCGCGAGCCAGCCCGGCAACCGAAGCGGCCGCCTTGCAGGCAAAATCTCGGGAAGCGCGGCGATCCGCTGCTTCAGCGCATGGGGCGCCTCGTGCCGAACGCCCTGGCGGCCGAGCAGCGCGCGCACCGCCTGGATTCGCTCCAGCTCCTCTCGGCAGCCGTCGCACCGTGCCACATGAGCTTCGACGAGCGCCGTATTGGCGGCGTCGAGCTCGCCGTCGACGAGGCCGCCGAGCAGCAGCTCCTGGTCAGTGCACGCGGGCATCTACTTCACGCTCCTTGACTGGTCGGCTTCGTCAAAATGAGCGGGCAGCAGCTCCTTCGCCAGCATCGCCCGTCCACGTGACAGGCGCGACATCACGGTGCCGACCGGCGCGCCCGTCACTTCTGCGATTTCGGCATAGCTCAGATCCTCGAGATCCCTCAGCACGACCGCTTCACGAAAAGGCTCGGGAATCGCTTCGATCGCGGACCTCACGCGATCGGCGTCCTGCTTTCGAGAAAACTCGTCTTCGGGCGACGGAGACGGGTCTGCATGGTTTCCGAGCTCCGCCGCGGCCTGCTCACTGAGCGCGCTTTCGTTCACAACGAGCGTCATGGTGCCGCCACGCCCCGACATCGCCGTGCGCGAACAATTGCGGACGATTGCGAACAGCCAGGCGCGCGGCGAGCTTCCGCGGAACTGGCCGAACGCCCGGTACGCGCGGAGCACCGCGTCCTGCACCACGTCTTCGCTCAGCACCGCGTCGCGAGTCACATAGCGCGCGAGATCATAGGCGCCGTCCAGGTGCGGCAGGATCGCATGCCTGAACGCATCGGCGTGATCGGGCGCTGACGACTTCACGAGTTTGCGACCAGCCCCCTCATCACGCTCTGACGATGATCGTTCCCGTCATGTGCGGGTGGAGCGAGCAATAATAGCCGAACTTCCCCGGCTTGGCGAAAGTGAAGGAGAAACGATCGCCCGTGTCGAGCACCTTCGATTTGAACGCCCCGTCCTTCGAAACGACGGTGTGCGGAATGTCGTCGCCATTGGTCCAGGTGACGGTCGTGCCTGGCTTCACCGTCACCACCGGGTCCTTGAAGGTGAAATTGTCGATCCGGACGGCCGCTGCGGCTGGCGGCGCGGCGGCCCTGGTCACGCTCGCGACGGTCACCATGGCGAGCGCACTCGCGGCGAGCACGGCAGCCTGGAACGAAAGAAGTTTGATTGTGCGAGTCACTGATTGGCTCCTTGGGTCAGCTTGCGAGGGTTGAATCGATCAGCGCGATCCGCTGATTGCCGCGGACGAACATCGCGTCGGTGATTCCGAGCATCGAATGGAGCTGCTCGGGCGCGACCTTGAGCGGTCCCGGGGAGGAGGCTGTCCCCGGCGCCGGCTGTGGGAAGGCCGTTGAGCGTGCCGTATGAAACGCGACGCGGCCTTCCACCTTTTGGGTGATCTGGTGGATGTGGCCGTTGAGGATCGTAACCGACCCGAAGCGCGCGAGAAGCTTCAGCGCTTCCGCGGCATCGTCGGTGCCCCAGCCCCAGTCGGCATAGACCGTCCACGGCGGCATGTGGGCAAAGACCACGATCGGGGTTGACGACGAGCGGCCTGCGAGATCGGCCTTGAGCCACTTCAATTGCTCAGCCCCGAAATTGCCCATTCCGCCAGGCTTCAGGTCCGCGACATTGACCATAGCGACGAAGTGCACGCCGCGATGGTCGAAGCTGTACCAGCCGGCGCCCTTGCTGCCCTTGCCGAAGCGGTTGAGGAACGCCTTGCCGGCGTCGGGGTCGAGCATGTCGTGCTCGCCGGGGACGACGAAGACCGGGAGTCCCGTCTCCTTCAGAATCTGCTCGGCGTCATCGAACTCGTCGTCGCGAGAGAGCTGCGAGACGTCGCCGGTGTGGATGATGAAATCCGGCTGGACGGGCAGCGCCTTCACCTTGGCGATCGCTTCGCGAAAGGTCGCGCGAGCATCGGCGTTCGGCGGCTTGTTGAAACCAATATGGCTGTCGCTCAACTGGACGAAGGTGAACGGGCTCGCCGGCGCCGCGTGCACTGGCTCGGCAAGTGCGAGGTCCAGCCCGATGGAGCTCCCAATTCCGCCGTCGAAGGCGAACAATGCGCCCGTTCCGGCCCAGGCCATGCATTTGAGGAAGCCCCGGCGGTCGCCATCATCTCCAAGCATCGATCGTCCTTCACGGTTGCCTTCGATGCAGTGACCGGGCCTGCGCCGCCTTTATTCCCGCGCATGCTGAGTTTTTCCGCCTTCCCTTGCAGGGAGGGGAAACTGGGCTATCCCTTGCGTCGGAGGGGACGTGCGATGGCGAGCATTGCGGAAGCACAAGAGCGCAAGCCCTGGTCGATGGCGCGCGTCATCATCGCGTCGTCGGCCGGCACTGCATTCGAGTGGTACGACTTCTTCATCTTCGGAAGCCTGGCGCCGGTCATCGGCAAGATCTTCTTCGCCGGCCTCGATCCGACGCCGGCACTGATTGCCGCCCTGGCCTTGTTCGCCGCCGGCTTCGCTTTCCGGCCGTTGGGCGCGCTCATTTTCGGAGTCGTCGGCGACCGGCTCGGCCGCAAGGGCGCGTTCCTGATCACCGTCAGCCTGATGGGCCTGTCGACCTTCCTGATCGGCTTTCTTCCGACCTACGCCCAAGCGGGGACGCTCGGCCCGACGTTGCTGATCATCCTTCGAATCCTCCAGGGGATCGCCCTCGGCGGCGAATATGGCGGCGCCGCGATCTACGTTGCGGAGCACGCGCCGAACGACAAACGCGGCGCATCGACCGGCTGGATTCAGTCGTCGGCCTCGTTCGGTCTGCTCGCGGCATTGCTGGTCATCTACTGGACACGCGCCAGCATCGGCGAGGACGCGTTCGCGACCTGGGGCTGGCGCGTGCCATTCCTGGTCTCTGCCGTGCTGCTCGCGATCTCCGTGTGGATGCGCGCCAAGCTCGCCGAGAGCCCGCATTTCGCACGCCTCCAGGAGGAGGGCGAAGTCACCCGAACGCCGCTGCGCGAATCATTCGCGCGGTGGCGCAGCGTCAAGAAGGTGCTGATCGCCTTCTTCGGCATCATGTGCGCGCAGGGCGCGGTCTGGTATTTCACCTTTTTCTATCTGCAGGTGTTCCTCGAAAAATCGCTC
>JABFXK010000202.1 GCA_013361785.1 Sphingomonas sp. | reverse complement strand
GGCCGGCTCGACGTAGCTCTTGAAGCCGCTGAGCTTGAGCCGCCTGATCTTCAAGCTGTGAGTCCCTCCCCCGCTTTCAGACTAGCTGCCGAGCGCCGCCTTGATTTTCGACTCGACGGTCGGCCACACCTGAGCCTCGCTGATGTTGGTCAAATCGACCATCGTCCCATTGAGGACGAAGCTCGGCGTTCCCGGGAAGTCCGGCCATTGCTGGGTCACCTGGCCGCTCTGGTTGACCAGCTGGTTGATCGCATTGGTGTCGGTCAGGCACTGCGTGGTCTTGGCTTGCGGAACGCCGCGCGCTGCCGCCCAGTCGAGAAAACCGGCTATCTTGGCCGCCTGCAGCTCGACCTGGTTGGCCGGAAGATTCTGCATCTGGTCCATTTGAGCTGGCGGCACCTTTTGAAGCGCGCCTTCCCACTGCGGCTGAGTGTCGTAGAACGCGCGCGTCAGCGGAAAGAAGGAATTCGGACCGTTGCACTTGGCGATCAGCACCGCGGCGAGGTCGAACGAATCGCGGATATAGTTGCGGAACTCGAAGCTGATCTGTCCTGTCTTCACATATTTGTTGGTGAGGTCGTCGGCCGCGGACTCCTCGAAACGCTGACAGTGCGGGCAGGTCAGCGATCCGATCTCGATCAGGTGCACCTTGGCGTTCGGATTGCCCATCATCACGCCGCCGTCCGGTGTCGGATTGATGACCTGGGTCCAGTCGCCTCCGGCAGGCGGCTTCACATTGGCATAGTGGACCGGCGCACTGGTGGTGCTTTCGCCGCCGCTCGGCTTCTTGTTGCAGCCGGCGAGCGCGACGAGTGCGGTCGCGCAGGCGAGAATGGCAGTCGGTTTCATCAATCGATTCGCTCCTCTAACCGCGCTTACCCAGCGCGGCTTTCAATTTGGGCTCCAACTGCTCCCACGTCGCAGCATCCGACACTCGGCCGTTGATAATGAAGGTCGGTGTGTGATCGATGCCGTGGTCGCTGGCGGCCTTGCTGATTCCGAGCAGCCGCTCGAGCGCGTTCTTGTCCGTCAGGCACTGATGCGCCCGGGCGGCATTGAGCCCGAAGCGGCTCGCCATTTCGGGCATCCCGCCGATTTCGGCGAAGCGGACGATCCGCTGCTCGTCGCTCATCTTGTCGAGCGCTGCCTTTTCAGTGTCGCTCATCTTAACGATCCTCTCTTCCCATTGGGGCTGGGTCGCATAGACGAGCTCGGACATGGGAAAGAATTTCGCTGGGCCGGCACATCGGGTTAGCAGGCTCACTGAAATGTCTGGACCGTTCAGCAGTAGGTTGCGGAACTCGTAGCTGACCTGGCCCGTGCGGACATAATTTTGCACCAGCGGCTTGTAGCCGGTCTCCTCGAAATGGCGGCAGTGCGGGCATGCCAGCGACCCATATTCGACCAGCTTCACCCTGGCGGCGGGGTTGCCCATGACGAAGCCGCCTTCGGGCGTCATCGTCACAACCTGTGCCCAGTCACGCGCTTTGGCCGCCTTCGCGTGGGCAGCCATCGAAGGCGCGGCTGCCGTGCTGACCGAAGCTGCGATCGTTCCCGCCGCAATCGAACAGGCGAGGATCACGCTCCGTCTCATCAACTATTCAGCTCCCTTGATTATCGGAATGGCTTCGGCCGGGTCGTCGACCGACGGCGGACCGCTGCTAGCGGCAATTCGCGCGGCAAGCGACTCCAGACAGGCGCGAAGCTCCGGGTCGGCGATTTCGCGCAGGCCTTCGCCGAGCTCCTTCGGCACTGGCCTCAAGTCCGGGCGGACGGGTTTCGCCGCGCCCGCGGCCGGCTTTCCCTGTCGAAAGACGATCCGATTGATTGCCGCATAGCCAAAGAAGCGGTTGACCCGGTCGATGATCATGGGAGTCAGGTGCTGGATCAACGGCGCATGTGCTCCGTCGACCATCAGGGTCAGGACTCCGCCCGCCTTCTTCCCCGTTGGAAAGCGGATCGATTCGGGCGAGGAGACCTTGGCGTAGCGCTCGCCGACGATCTCGGCCCACCGGCTGACGATCGAGCTCTGGACGAAGCCGAAGCGACGGAATGACGGATCGCCGGCCGCACCGACGAGCTCGCCGGCCGAACGCGGACGGCAACTCCTGGGCGCCTCGTCTTTTTCCAGCTTTCGCTTCGACATGGGGCCGGAGCATGCCATAGCCATATGGTGACCGCCAATGCCGCAAGCCGCCTGATCCAACATTATGTGGATAACTTCAGGCGCTTGCCGTGGCGCTCGCCGCCCGGTGAGCCGCCGCCCGAGCCCTATCGGGTGTGGCTGAGCGAGATCATGCTCCAGCAGACAACGGTCGCGACGGTGATTCCGAGGTTCGAGCGCTTTCTCGAACGCTGGCCGACGGTCGACGCGCTGGCGGCGGCGGCCGACGAAGAGATCCTCTCCGAGTGGGCGGGACTGGGATACTATGCAAGGGCGCGCAACCTCATCGCCTGTGCGCGTGAGATCGCGCCCCGGGGCGGCTTTCCAACGACCGCGCACGAGCTGCAGCAGCTTCCGGGAATCGGTCGCTATACAGCCGCGGCCATTGCATCGATCGCATTCGGCAAGAGAGCGCCGGCAGTCGACACAAATGTCGAACGCGTGCTCGCGCGCCTGCACGGTATGGCTATGCCGTCGCGCGCTGACAGCGAAGAGCAGCTTCTCGGATTGATGGCAGACGCCCGGCCGGGCGACGTCGTCCAGGCGCTGATGGACGTCGGCGCTACCATCTGCCGTCCACGCCAACCGCGCTGCGCCGCCTGTCCGCTCAGCATCGACTGCGCCGCATTTGCAAGCGGCAATCCCGAAGCCTTTCCGGCGAAGCGGCAGCGCAAGGTGCGGCCCCACCGATACGGCACAGCCTGGTGGATTGAGCGGGACGGATGCGTGTGGCTGGTCCGTAGGCCTCAGCGCGGGCTGCTCGGCGGAATGG
>JABFXK010000210.1 GCA_013361785.1 Sphingomonas sp. | reverse complement strand
AACGGTAGTGGGCCGCAGCCCGTAATTGCTGAGCGGCCAAGGCGAGACGTCGGTGACCTGACCGGTGCGCGCGTCCCAGCGGCTGACCCGTCCGCCGAGGCCGGAGCCGTAGACGATGTTCGGGTCGGTCGGATCGGGGATGTCGTAATCGCGCTCGTCACCGCCGACGGGGTGCCAGTCGCGCCAGCTGATCGATCCGTAATCGCTTCGGCTGGCGATCGCGACGGTCCCGCTGTCCTGCTGGCCCGCATAGACCCAGTAAGGAAAGCCGTTGTCGGCCGCGAGATGATAGAGCTGGCCGGTCGGCTGGTTGTACCAGCTGCTCCAGGTCCGGCCCCCATTCAGGCTGATCGATGCGCCTTGGTCGGAGCCTTCGGCGATATGGCCAGGGTTCTTCGGGTCGACCCAGACCGAGTGGTAATCGTCGCCGCCGGGACTTCCTCGGAAGATGTCGCAGGTCGCGCCGCCGGCGGTGCAGCGGCGGATCGACTGGCCCGTGAGATAGACGACGTCGGGGTCGCGCGGATCGACGGTGACGCGGTTGAAATAATAATTGGCGAAGGCTGCGCCGGGATTGACGCGCTTCCAGTGCGCGCCGCCGTCGTCGGATCGCCACAGGCCCTGGACGTTATCCGCATCGACGCTTGCGTACACGCGGAGCTTCCCTGCCTTACGCGCCGCGGCGAGGCTGATCCGCCCGAGCGGACCCGTCGGCCAGCCGCCGCCGGTCAGCCGATGCCAGTGCGCGCCTTCGTCGTCCGAGCGCCAAATGCCGCTGCCCGGCCCAGCGATCTTGGTGAAATAGCTCTGCCATGGATACTGGCGCGCCTCCCAGGTCGAGGCGAACAAGGTGCGCGGATTCTTCGGATCGCTCACGACATCGTTGACGCCGGTGAATCCGCCCGGCGCGAGCGGGTGAGTCCAGGTCCGGCCGCCGTCGGTGGAGCGGAAGATGCCGCGCGCGTCGCTCGGGCCGAAGAAATGACCGACTGCACCGACCACCACGGTGTTTGGGTTCGTCGGGCTGACCCAGATGCGGCCGATATATTTGGTGTCGGCGAGGCCGAGGTCGGTCCAGGTCCTGCCGCCGTCGGTCGACTTGTAGACTCCGCGTCCGGACTGGACGTCGTAGCGAGGCTCCGGCTGCCCACCGCCGATATAGATCACGTCGGGGTTGGACGGAGCGACCGCGATTGCGCCGATGGCCGAGCTCCCGCCCTTGTCGAACAGCGACGTCCAGGTGCGGCCCGCGTCGTCGGTCTTCCACACGCCGCCGCCCGATGCGCCGAAGTAAAAGGTGTTCGGCTCGCTCGGAACGCCTACGATCATCTCCGCCCAGCCGGCGCGGAACGGGCCGAGCAGGCGCCAATTCAGCGTCGAATAGAGAGCGGGATCGACCGGCTGCGCATTGGCGGCGGCGCCGCCGCAGGCGATGAGGGTCGAGAGCAATAGGCGGGAGAGGGACTTGCGCACGAAGGCACCTCGCTTGGTGACGGAGCGGTAACGAGCGTAGGCGGAGCAGTGAGCGGCTGCAATCGGCGGCGCGCTTGACGTTGAACAGTTCGTGTCGGAAGTTGCCGGAAGGGGGCACTGATGAGCGGCTCGAGCAGGCTCACGGAAGAACAATATCTCGAACTCCTGAAGCCGATGGGCAAGGAGCTCAGCGCCATGGCCCGCTGGGTTTCCGAAACGAACCAGCGCATGGTGATCGTGTTCGAAGGCCGCGACACCGCCGGCAAGGGCGGATCGATCGATATGTTCGCGCGGCTTCTAAACCCGCGGCAGTGCCGCGTCGTCGCGCTTCCCTCCCCAAGCGAGCGCGAGCGCAGCCAATGGTATTTCCAGCGGTATGTCGAGCATATGCCGGCGGCGGGCGAAATCGTGCTGTTCGACCGCAGCTGGTACAATCGCGCTGGCGTCGAGCGCGTGATGGGCTTCGCAAGCCCCGAGCAGGTCCAGGATTTCCTGAACGCCACTCCGCAGTTCGAGCGGCACCTCACCGACGACGGAATCCTGCTGTTCAAATATTGGCTGTGTTGCGACCAGGAGGTGCAGGAGGAGCGATTCCTCAACCGCCTCGACAACCCGACCAAGCGCTGGAAGCTGTCGTCGATCGATCTCAAGGCGCGGGCGCTGTACGACGAATATACCGAGGCGCGCGAGATGATGCTGTCGGCGACCCACACCGATTACGCGCCGTGGACCTTGGTCGATTTCAACGACCAGCCGCTCGGCCGCTTGACGCTGCTGAGAGACTTGCTCGACCGGGTGCCGGACACGGAATTGCCCCTTGCCGAGATCCCGTGGCCGCCGCTCAAGGGACCGCCGCTCAAGGAGCGCTTCGGAGTGCTCGAGCCGATCGAGTCATATCAGCCGCCTGCGGCGAGGAGTCGCGCGCGAGCACACTGACCTGGGATCAACAAAAGCATCGGGGGGAAATGATGCGTGCATCCAAGCTGCTGCTGCAGATCACAATCTATTATGTGGCGATCGGGCTCGCCGTGTTCATCGCGCTGAAGGTCTGGCCCGACCTTCGCCATTATTTGCCGATCGGCGGCGCCGAGCAGCTGATCACCCAGCCGACCAAGAACCCGCTGCACGCAAGCGAGGCGGTGCGCGCGGCGCATGTCGCCAATTTCGGCGAAAGCGTCTTCTGGTTGGTCGTCGCGATCATCGCCGCGATCCTGGTCTCGCTGCCGGTCAGCTGGACCTACATGAGCGTGCGCGGCGGGGATGAATATGACCAGTCGCTGGTCAATACGATTATCGTGCTGCCGATGGTGGTCACGGGAATCGTGATCATCGTCCAGAACAGCCTGGCGCTGGCGTTCTCGCTCGCTGGAATCGCCGGAGCGGTGCGTTTCAGGAACTCCCTCAAGAGCTCGGGCGACGCCCTGTTCATCCTGCTTGCCGTGGGCGTCGGCCTATCCGCGGGCATCG
>JABFXK010000070.1 GCA_013361785.1 Sphingomonas sp. | reverse complement strand
GGTTGAGATTGAGGCCGATGCGGACCCGATAGGAGGCGGACGAGCGCCAATAATCGTAGAGGATGGGGCGATCCATGTCCGGCCGCTTACACTGCCGTCCTGAACGGCGCCACGACTTCGGCGGGCACGCGGACGGGCCGGCCCAGCGCCTTGTCGATAATGGCCCATTCGGTCCTCGATCGAACGCAGAGCTTGCCGTCGGGACCTACACATTCGACGAACCGGTCGAACCTCGCCCCTTGCGGCGCCTCGCCGACCCAGGTGCGGGCGGTGATCCGATCGCCCTCGCGGGCCGCGCGCAGATAGTCGATCTCGTGCCGCACCACGACCCAATAATATGCGTCACGGTGGTCCCGCGCCGCGACCGAGTCCCAGTGGGCCACGGCGATCAGCTGAATCCACTGCACCCAAACCGCATTGTTGACGTGCCCGAGCTCATCGATGTGCTCGGGCCCGGCGGTGAAGGTCAGCTCGAAGACCGGCTTAGCCATCCACCTGCGTCAGCATGAAGGCGTAGGTCTCGGCGACCTCGTGCAGCCTGTCCCAACGGCCGGACTTCCCCCCATGCCCCGCGCCCATGTTGATCTTCAGCAGCAGCAGGTTGTTGTCGGTCTTGGTCGCGCGCAGCTTCGCCGCCCATTTCGCCGGCTCCCAATAGGTCACCCGCGGGTCGGTCAAGCCGCCGGTGATCAGCATCGGCGGATAATCCTGCGCCTTCACCTGGTCGTAGGGCGAGTAGCTGCGGATATATGCGAACGCTTGTGCATCGGTGATCGGATTTCCCCACTCCGGCCACTCCCCGGGCGTCAGCGGTAGCGTGTCGTCGAGCATCGTGTTCAGCACGTCGACGAACGGCACGTCGGCGACCACCGCGCCCCACAGCTCCGGGTCGGAATTGACGACCGCGCCCATCAGCTCGCCGCCCGCCGAGCCGCCGTTGATCGCGATGCCGCCGGCATGTGTGAACTTCGCGGCGACCAGCCCCTTCGCGACATCGACGAAGTCGTTGAACGTGTTGGTCCGCTTCGTCAGCTTGCCGTCGAGAAACCAGCGGTAGCCGAGGTCGTCGCCGCCGCGGATGTGGGCGATCGCGCAGGCCCAGCCGCGGTCCAAGAGGCTGATCCGGTTGGAATTGAACACCGGCGGGATCGCATGGCCGTATGCGCCGTAGGCGTAGAGGAACAGCTTGCCCTCGCCGTTCTTCTCGAACCCTTTGCGGTACACCACTGATACCGGCACTTGCACGCCGTCGCGCACATCCACCATCAGCCGCTCGGTCGCATATTGCGAGGCGTCGTAGCCGCTCGGAATCTCCTGGACCTTGCGCACCTCGAGTTCGCCGCTCTCCGGATGATAATCGTAGGTCGTCATCGGCGTGACCATCGACGAATAGCCGAGGCGATAGCTCTCCGGCGCGAACTCGGGATTGCCCATGAAAAAGGCGCTGTAGCTCGCCTCGTCGAACGGGATTAGAGTCTCGTCGCCCGCGTAGGTGCGCAGCAAAAGCTGATCGAGCCCATCGACCCGGCTGCTGATCGCGAGATGGTCGCGATAGGCGGTGACGCCGGTCAGATAGACGCGGTCCGACCCCTCCATCACCGTCCGCCAATCTTCCGGGCTCGCGATGTCCGCCTCGGCCAGCCGGAAGTTCACATGATCGTCGTTGGTGTAGATCCACAATTCCCCGTGCGCCGCGTCGACATGATATTCGCGTCCCTGCTTGCGCGGCGAGATGAGCGTCAGCGGCTGCGACGGGTCGTCGGCCGACACGAACCTTACCTCGGTTGTCGTGTTGTCGCCCGTCGAGATCAGGATCAGCGTCCGGTCGTGCGTCTTCCCGACGCCGACGGAGAAGCCCAGCTCCTCCGTCTCCTCATACAACGTCACGTCCTCGTCGGTCGGCCGTCCGAGCCGGCGGTAGCGCGCGCGGTAACTCCGCCAATTGTCATTGACCTCGGTGAACACGATCCCGCCGCTGTCGCTGGTCCACACCGGCTGCCCGATGCCGACCTTGGTGACGGTCTCCACATCCTTGCCCGTGGAAAGATCGCGGACTCGAAGCTCGAACCGCTCCGACCCGTCATAATCCGCCAGCGTCGCGAGCAGCTTCCCGTCCGGGCTGACCTCGAGCGCGCCGAGGCGGAAATATTCGCGGCCCTCCGCTTCCACCGGCTCGTCGAAGATGATCTCGTCGGCGCCGCCCGCCACCGCCTTGCGGTACCAGCTCCGATATTGCGCGCCCGGCCTGAACGCCCACCAGTAAAGATAATCGCCGTCGCGGATCGGGACCGAGCTGTCGTCCTCCTTCACCCGCCCCTTCATCTCGTCGAACAGCTGGTCGATCAGCCCCTCGTGCTGCCCCTTCCAGCCCTCGAAATAATCGTTCTCGGAATGGAGATAAGCGAGAACGTCCGGATCGCTCACGTCCGGATATTTGGGATCGCGAAGCCAGTGCCACGGGTCCTCGATCGTGACGCCATGGCGTTCGTAGCTGTAGGGCCGCTGCTCGGCTGTGGGTGGGGAGGGGAGATCGACCGGCTTGTCCATGGACGCGCTCTTAGCGCGACAGCCGCGGACCGGAAGCGCGAAAAGACGCAGTTGGCTTATGTCAGCAATGGGTGGAAAGCTGCCGTTAGGAAGTCGTCACGGGAAATGGACGTCGCGGACGCCAAATGCCTCGTCCAAAGCCTCATGCAGCGCGGTTGCGGCTTCACTCCAACAGCTAAAGTCATCGGGAGCGGCCCCGCTAAAGCTTCCCGTCCCCAGCACAAGAATTGGCGTTCCGCCGTTGTTAACAAATAACCAACCCGGGCGCCCGGGCACTCCGCAGACCTTCTTTCGCAGTCCCTCACTTAGTACGCGTAAGTACGCCGTCCGGACGGATCGGAGGTATTGCGCTGTAAGCTTCCCTTTCTTGATCGGCCGCTCCAACCCCGGCTCGTTGCACACAATGCGCGGTGCTCTGGGAGTGAAGGAATAACGCCCGGTCCGCAGGTCAATCATTACATTTCCCGGTGGACAAAACTCCGAGAGACCGACTTCGGTGAAAACCCAAGCGGTGCGGCCAAGTGCAGGCTGCGTTGCTCCAGAACCTACCTGGAAGGCAGCGGCAAGAGCGAGAAGAAGCGGAAACATGCGGCGATGTTTTCACGGCCAACTAATGTCTGCAATGGGTCGGAAGCTCTCGCGGCAGCAATGGGTGGAAAGCGGACATTGCTCGACGACCAAATTTCTGGCTCTGTTCGCCAATGCGATACTACATTGTCGCCGCCGCTATTGCTTTAGCCCTGCCACTGAACGCGGCTGCAGCGCCCTCTCACGTAATCGTTGACGCCGACGGCAATGTGGCACGCTTCTATGGCATTCCGATCCATCTCACGGTTTCTGGACTAAAGCGCCTGCCTTACCGAGTGAAAATGGGACACGGGTATGCCGAGGGCGACAGATTCACCATAGCCAAGATAAGCGCGGAAGATCGCGTTCAAGTGAATGTCTCATTCGGATCAGACCGGAAGCTGTACGTCGCTGAGACGGCTTCCTCAAACGCTGTAGGTCCAAAGCGGATTGGCATCGGATCGTTACTCTCCGACGTGCGAGCCGCTTGGCCAGCAGGTAGGTTGCTCTACGGTGTCGAAGAAAACCAGGCCACTGTCATCTTCATCACCGGAACGAACGTGATGTACTTGTTCGATCCGAAAGACATGCCACCGGGAACGTTTCTGCACCGGGGTTCCATCAAAGACGTCCCAAATATGAAAGTGCAGAGTATCCGAGTGTCCGATCGTCCCAACTCAGTCCCGGATGCCTGCGTTCCCGGTTACTGCTTGTAACCGGCCTGTGCGCCAAGCCTAATGTCTGCTTTGGGTCGAAAGCTGCCGTTCACAACATTGCGATTTTGCTGTCCTACAGCGGCCAATTTGTGCTTAGCCCGGTCAGGAACATCCCCTTCGGCAGACTGAGCGAACCCACGTTGTCACCCTCAATGTCACCTACAACAAACGGCACATTGTCACCCTCGCGGGCGCCTTCTGCCTCACGACAGCTTCCTTCCAGGGTGACAAAGTGGACGAAGTGGAAGAACCCCCGGATTCAACCAGTGACGGTGACATTCCCTGTCGGCACGGCTCTTTAACAATGCCGCTCCAGGGACTAGCTGAGTCGCGAGGGAGTTAGTCGCGCATGTCCACCTACGCAGATCGCCTCGCCGCACTCCGTGAGCAGCTGAAAGCCGAAAAGCTCGACGGCTTCGTCGTGCCGCTCACCGACGAGCATATGAGCGAATATGTCGGAAGCTACGCCCAGCGCCTCGCCTGGCTGACCGGCTTCCAGGGCTCGGCCGGCTCCGCTGTAGTCCTGCCGGAGGAGGCGGCGATCTTCGTCGACGGCCGCTACACGCTGCAGGTCCGCCAGCAGGTCTCGCCGACCGAATGGAGCTACCAGTCGGTGCCCGAGACCAGCACGACGCAATGGCTCGAGGAGCATGCGCCTGAGGGCGCGCGCATCGGCTACGATCCCTGGCTGCACACGCGCGACTGGGTCAAGAAGGCGAAGGAAGCGCTCGCGAGCCGCGGCGCCGAGCTGGTGCCGGTCGACCGCAATCCGATCGACGAGATCTGGACCGACCGCCCCGAGGCGTCGAAGGCGCATCTCGTCGTCCAGCCCGACGAATATGCCGGCAAGTCGGCGGCCGAGAAGCGCACGGAGATCGGCGACTGGCTGGTCAAGCACCATGCCGACGCAGCGGTTCTTTCCGCACTGGATTCGATCGCCTGGGCGTTCAACATTCGTGGGCAGGACGTGACCCACACGCCGGTCGCGCTTGCCTACGCCGTGGTCCACGCCGACGGCACCGCGGACCTGTTCGTCGCGTCGGAGAAGATCGGACAGGACGTGCGCCAGCATCTGGGCAACGGAGTCCGGCTGCACGAGAGGTCGGAATTTGAAAGCGCGCTCTCCGAGCTCAAGGGCAAGACCGTGGTTGTCGACCCCGAGCGGGCCGTCGCCGCGATCTTCGAAGCGCTCGAAAAAGCCGGCGCCAAGGTGCTTCCGCTGCGCGACCCGACGATCCTCCCGAAGGCGCTCAAGAACCCGGCCGAGATCGCCGGACAGAAGGCCGCGCAGACCCGCGACGGCGCGGCGATCGTCCGTTTCCTCCACTGGATCGACGATGAGGCGCCGAAGGGCGAGGTCGACGAGCTCATCGCCTCGGACAAGCTGGAGTCGCTGCGCCGGGAGAATCCGGAGCTTCGCGACCTCTCTTTCGACAGCATCTCGGGCGCCGGGCCGAACGGCGCGATCGTCCATTACAAGTCGAGCGAGAAGACCAACCGCAAGCTCGAGAAGGGCCAGCTGTACCTGATCGATTCCGGCGGCCAATATGTCGACGGCACCACCGACATCACGCGCACCGTTCCGATCGGCGAGCCTACGGACGAGATGCGCGACCGCTTCACCCGTGTGCTGAAGGGCCATATCGCCATCGCAACGGCCGTCTTCCCGAAGGGGACCCGGGGTTCGCAGCTCGATAGTTTCGCCCGCCGGCCGCTGTGGGAGGCCGGGCTGGATTACGCCCACGGCACCGGCCACGGGGTCGGAAGCTTCCTCGCCGTCCACGAGGGGCCGCAGCGCATCTCGCCGGTGGGAAGTGCCCAGTCCGGCGGCGACGAGCCGCTCCAGGCCGGCATGATCATCTCCAACGAGCCGGGCTATTACAAAACGGGCGAATACGGGATCCGCATCGAGAATCTGGTGCTCGTCGTGCCTCGCGAAATCGAGGGCGCCGAAAAGGAGATGCTCGGCTTCGAAACCCTGACGTTCGCGCCGATCGACCGCCGGCTGATCGACGTGCAGATGCTCGAAGCCGAGGAGCTCGTCTGGCTCAACTGCTACCATGCCCACGTGCTGGCGAAGATCGGCCCGACGTTGTCCGGCACCGATCTCGAATGGCTGCGGGCTGCCTGCGCTCCGATCGAGGCGGCGTGAAGCGTGGTCGGCAACAAGCTTAATGCATTCGTCATGGGGGGCTGATCGAGAAAGGCGGCGTCATGGACGGCAGGTCGCTCTACACGCATCACATCCACCTCGGACTCGGCGGCCGCGCCATTCCGCAGCCCGAGTTCACCGGCGACATGAGTTGGTACGAGGCTTATGGCGAGCGCCATGGGGCCGACGGCGCCGAAGGCCGGCTGGTGGCACTCTACCGCTTCGACGCTCCGTGGACGAGCTGGGAGGTGCATCCCGTCGGCGACGAGGTCGTCTGCTGCCTGCAGGGCCACATGACGCTTCATCAGGAGCTGCCCGACGGCAGCAAGCAGAGCGTCGAGCTCGGTCCCGGCGATTATGCGGTCAACTCGCGTGGCACCTGGCACACCGCGGACGCAGATGAGCCGGTGGTCGCGCTGTTCATCACGGTCGGGAAGGACACGACACACCGCCCCAGATGAGCGGCGGAACGATGAAAGAAGAGTCACGCAGGTTTAATTTTGGGTTTAATGCGCTGCCGATAAAGCAGAAATCCGGAGTCGAATCGTGACCAGCGCACTACAGCTCGTTTCTGCAATCTTGCTTCTGGGCGGATTCGTCTGGGTCGGAGACGCGCTTGCGCGCGGACTGGACGGGGCCCTGGGCGAGAAGCCGCTACGGGACCGCGACGCCTAGGCCGCGGAGCTGTTTTCTAATTTTGCTCCTGTTAGGCGAGCGCGCTAGGCCCGTCGCCAATCCTGGAGTGACGCCCTCAAATGACCCCGCATGTGATCGTCATCGACGATTTCCTGCCCAATCCGCACGAGCTCCGCGAGCGCGCTCTCAAGCTGAACTATGCGCTGGAGGGGCCGTATCCCGGGCTAAATTCGACCGAGAAGATCGAGATTGCGGGACTGGACGACCTCATCTCGACACTCGTCTATCAGCACGTGCGGCCGCCACGGACGAACGATTATTCGCATGGAAGCTTCAGGATCGCGCTGGCCAGCGACGGGGGCCCTGCCAAGATCCATGTCGACAACAGCCATTGGTCGGGCACCCTCTACCTTAGCCTGCCCGAGGACTGCCGCGGAGGCACTGAATTCTACCGCCATCTGCCCACCGGCACCGATCATTTGCCGTTCACCCAAGAGGAGCTGAAGGCGACGGGCTATTCGTCCTACCAGGAGCTGACCGCGCAGATCCTCGGCAAGGACGTACTGGACCGCACGAAATGGGAGCTCACCATGACGGTGCCGATGCGCTTCAACCGCCTCGTCCTGCAGCAGCCGCAATATTGGCACACGGCAGGGCCGAGCTTCGGCGATTCGATCGAGAACGGCCGGCTGATCTACCTGATGCGTTATTTTCTGCCGGGCGCCGCTCCGGACGTCCCGGGGGCCGCGGCGTAGGATGTGGTGCTGCCGGTGAGGATTGAACTCACGACCTCAGCCTTACCAAGGATGCGCTCTACCACTGAGCTACGGCAGCATTTTGTCCGGAGTGGCGCGCCTATGACGGTGGCGGCGTTGCCCTGTCAACCCGCGTTGCCGCACGCGGCCACAGGGCGGATGTGTTTGGCATGACTGAAAAAGACAAGCAGCGCGAAGAGCGGCTTGCCGCCGCCCTTCGGCAGAATTTGAGACGCCGCAAGGAACAGGTGCGGGCGCTCTCCAAATCGCCGCCGAAAGAGAAGGACGAGGCCTAATCCCCGCTTGCCTTGCGGCAGGCGTTCGGCTTCATCGCACCCGCAATGCGCTTCTTCTCCGACAATGCGGCTGCCGCTCACCCCAAGGTGCTCGAGGCAATCGCCGAGGCGAACCGGCTCGACACGGCGTACGACGGCGATGAATGGAGCCGCCGGCTCGACGGCGCCTTCTCCGAGCTGTTCGGGACCGAGGTCCGCGCCTTCTGGGTAACGACCGGCACGGCGGCGAACTGCCTTGCGCTGGCCGCGCTGTGCCCGCCGTATCGTGCGATCCTTTGCCACAAGGACGCGCACATCGAGGTCGACGAAGCCGGCGCTCCGGGCTTCTTCACCGGCGGCGCCAAGCTGATCCTCCTCGACGGTGAGGGCGCGAAGCTCACTCCCGTCGCAATCGAAGAGGCGTGCGACCGTATCCGCAACGACGTGCATCAGGTGCAGCCGGCGGCGATCTCGATCACCAACGCGACCGAATACGGCCTTGTCTACCGAGCGGACGAGGTCGCGGCGATCGGGGCGCTGGCAAAGAAGCGCGGACTTGCGCTGCACATGGACGGAGCCCGCCTCGCCAATGCAGTAGCATCGAACGGCGTCAGCCCCGCGGATCTGACCTGGCGCGCTGGCGTCGATGCTCTGTCGTTCGGCTTCGTGAAAAATGGCGGACTCAATGCCGAGGCGCTGATCCTCTTCCGCACCGAGCTCGCCGAGGAAATCGCGGTACGGCGCAAGCGCGCAGGCCACCTTCTCTCCAAGGGGCGCTACCTCGCGGCGCAGCTGCTGGCGATGCTCGACGGCGACCTGTGGCTCGACAATGCGCGGGCAGCCAACGCCGCGGCGCAGCAGCTCGCCGAGGCCGCCGCGGATCGGCTGGTCTATCGGGTCGAAGCGAACGAGCTGTTCCTCAAGGTGACCGACGATGAGGCGCAGCGGCTTCGCAGCATGGGCTTCGACTTTTACGAATGGGGCCCCGGCGAGATCCGCTTCGTGACAAGCTGGGACCAGCAGCCCGCGGCCGTCGAAAAGCTCGCTGCGGCGCTCGCTCGACTGTGAACGGGGCGCACGAGTCCGAGTTTCGGACCGTCATCCTCCCGTTCATCGTCTTCACCGCGATCTGGGGTTCGACCTGGATCGTCATTCGTGGGCAGCTCGGCGTCGTGCCGCCGCAATGGTCGGTCGCCTATCGGTTCGTCATTGCCGCGGCGGCCATGGCAATGGTGGCGCGGTTCAAGGGAGAGAGTTTGCACCTCGGCAGCAAGGGAGTGCTCGCCGCCGTCTTCCTGGGCTTCACCCAATTCTGCGTGAACTTCGACGCCGTCTATCTTGCCGAGCGGCACATCACCTCGGGGGTCGTCGCGACTGTCTTCGCCTTGCTGGTGATCCCGAGCAGCCTGCTCGCGTGGGCCTTCCTCGGACAGCGGCCGACGCGCCGCTTCGCCTGGAGCTCGGCGCTCGCGGTCCTCGGAATTGCCTTGCTGTTTCTGCACGAGCTGCGCGCCCATGCGGCGAGCGCGAGCGCAGTTGCCGCAGGCATTGCGCTCACCTTCATCGGGATGCTCGGCGCTTCGACCGCCAATGTGCTCCAGGCACGCCCGGAGATCCGCCGCTTTACTTTGTTCGCGCTGCTCGCCTGGTCGATGGCAGCGGGCGCGTTGATCGACGGTGCGATCGCCTTCGCGATGACTGGGCCGCCGGTCATGGACTGGCGGCCGGTCTATTGGGCTGGTCTTCTCTACCTGTCCCTTGCAGCGTCGGTCCTGACCTTCAGCCTCTATTATCCGGTGATCCGCCGCATCGGGCCGGGGAAGACGGCCTATTCGAGCGTCATCGTCCCGATCATCGCGATGGGATTTTCGACCTGGCTCGAACATTATCGCTGGACCTCGCTGTCGATCGTCGGCGCCCTGCTCGCGCTGGGGGGCATGGCCGGAGCCCTCAGCCGCGGGCGTCCGGCAATCACGGCTCCAGACGCAGCGTGACGCGTTGAATGGCCATGCCTTCGAGCGTGATCCGCCGTTTCGTCTATTGCCCAGACAATTCGGAGCTGTGGGTCGAGTTCACGACGGGCCGCCGCTACGTCTATTCTGAGGTGCCGGAAGAGGTGGCGAACACGTTCCGTTCGGCCTTTGCGAAGGGCGTGTACTTCAACACCCGAATCCGCGACCGCTATCCATACCGCGAGGTGGTCCACGAGGACCAGGAGAAGCGCGCAACGCATTCTTAAAGCTCGCGGGCGACAATCGCCCCATGATCCCGGTGAAGACGAGCAGCGTTTTCAAGAGCCGCTGGATGGCGCTGCTATGGGCCGCCGGCATCCTGTGGTTCGCCTATGATTTCGCCGGCTCGCAGCCGCAGGACGGCAATGACTCCGCAAACGCGGCGCAGGCGACGGACGCCACCGGCGCGGCGATCACCAGCGACGATACGAACAAGCTCGCCCAGGAACTGAACAGCTTCTAGGCGGCGTTTCGCCACTCCATTCGTTCGATGTGCCAGTGCCGCTGTGCCTCGGTCGAGCCGGGGACATCGTTGACGCGCCGGAGGATTGCGGTCGCGGAGCGGCTGGCGTTCTTTCCGTCTGCGGTGCCCGTTAGCGTCAGCGGGATCGAAAGATAAATCGAGCCGGCGGCGCCCTCCTGATCGCCGGGCGCCCCCGCGGTAACTTTCAGGTCCGCAAAGCGCGTGAACTGCTTGTCGAAGTCCGTTCGCGGCGGAGCGCCAGGGCCAAGGAGCATGTAGGCTTCGTCAAACTTACGCTGGTTCAGCAGTTCGATGAAGCTGTGCACCAAGTCCACGGCCGCCTGCGTGCTCTTTGGGTCGGTTACGGGCACCTTCGCCGTAGAGGTCGGCGGCGGAGCTGGACTGTTCGTCACCCCCGGCGGTGCGCTGGGCGCAGGTAGAACCGGGGCGCTTTGATTCCTCGTCGGTTGCCGCGGCTCGCGCGGTGGGCCGCAAGACGCCAGCACGATGGCAGACGCGGCAATGCAGAATTGAAGTTTCATCGACTCATCTCCTCGCCGGAACCGCTTCCGCCGAACTTCGTTCGTTTCGCCAACAAAACAGGGGAACAAGGGAGAATTTCCATGGCCGACGACCGCGACGATACCGAGCGCGAACACACGACTGTGGTCGAGACCGGCGGTGGTGGCGGCGGCGGCGGCGTTATCGCCGTTGTCCTGCTGATCATCGTCGTACTCGTGCTGCTCTACATCTTCCGTGCCGACCTCGGCTTCGGCCATGGCACGAACATCAGCGTTCCGAACAAGATCGACGTGAACGTCAATCACTGAGTTGGAACTCAGCGCGGGCGGGTAGCGAGTCCCCGCCCGGGCGCGGGCGCGGTCTCCCACTGGGGCCGCGCCCGTTTGTTTTTGGCCGCGCGAGGA
>JABFXK010000034.1 GCA_013361785.1 Sphingomonas sp. | reverse complement strand
GACGACTCCCGAGCAGCCGCGGGCCCGGGACAGGCGTAAATGGCACCGCGATCTAGAGCTTGGGATAATATTGGCCGCCCGCCCGCTCCCAAGCGTCCGCCCAGCCGTGGTCGAACACATATTCGCCTTGGCTGTGGGTCTTGAGATAGCCGGGCGCGGCCGCGACCAGGTGCGCGCCGTCGTCCTCGATCAGCAGCGGCGCAGGAGTCCAGCCGGTGCCGCGTCCGACGCTCCCCGAATCCTCGAGGGCGGAGAGGAACTCATGGCTGATGAATGGGTCTCCGCGCCCAAGGCGGTTCCACGCAGCTCCATTCAATCCGGAAGCGCCGGACGCAATCTTCGCAAGGACTTCGGTTTCGCGGTCGGCCATACCCGTTAGAGGGTAAGCCCCTGAAAATGAACTAGCGCTTCACCGCCACGATTGCGTCGATTTCGACAGCGACGCCAAGCGGGAGGACGGGAGCGGCCACGGCGCTCCGGGCGTGACGCCCAGCCTCGCCAAACACCTCCTGCATCAGCACCGAAGCGCCATTTGCGACCTTCGGCTGGTCGGTGAACGAGGGAGCGCTGCTGACGAACGCTCCGAGCTTCACGATGCGCTCGACGCGGTCGAGCGAGCCGAGCGCCGCCTTCATTTGCGCGATCAACATGATTCCGCAGCGCCGCGCTGCCTCGGTCCCGGCGTCCACGTCCATGTCTTCGCCGAGGCGCCCCTTGATGAGGTTGCCGCCTTCGTCGACGCTGATCTGACCGGAGATGTGGAGCAGACCGCTTGCTTCGACAGCGGGGACATAAGCCGCGACAGGAGCGGCGGGCTGCGGGAGGGTGATGCCGAGTTCGGTGAGGCGCTGGTCGATGCTCATGCCGCCCCCAAGCACTCGATCGGCGACGAATCAACCCTCGCGGTTGATTGTAAAGCCGGCGAAGCTTTGGCTGACGGGCATCAGCTCGACCGTGTTGATGTTGAGGTGCGGCGGAAGGTTCGCCAGCCACCAGAAGAGATCGGCGAGGTCCTCCGGAGTCATCGGGTCCATGCCGGCGTAGAGCTTGTCCGACGCTTCCTTGTCGCCGCCCGTGCGGACGATCGTGAACTCGGTCTCGGCCATTCCCGGCTCGACCGAAGTGACTCGGACGCCGCTGCCGGCGAGATCGCATCTGAGGTCGAGCGAGAACTGGCGCACGAATGCCTTGGTGCCTGCGTACACCGCGCCGCCCTTGTACGGGTAGGTCGCGGCCACCGAGGACAGGTTGATGATCTGGCCCTTGCGTTCGACCAGCTTGGGCAGAAGCATGCGCGTCAGTGCGACGAGCCCGGTGATGTTGGTCTCGATGACTGTCTCGATGCGCTCCCAGTCCGTCTCCGGCAGCGGATCGGTCGGAGGCGCAAGCCCGGCATTGTTGAGCAGCAGGTCGACATCACCCCACGGCGGCGACAGGTCGGCAAGGCTTTCAACCGCAGCTCGATCGCGCATGTCGATTTCCAGCGGCAGAAATGGGTCGCCGAGCTCCTCCTGAAGCGCCTTCAGGCGCTCGCCGCGGCGACCGGTGCCGATAGCCCGCCAACCACCGGCCACGAACTTGCGCGCCGCGGCCTCTCCGAACCCTGCCGTTGCGCCGGTGATCAGGATGGTCTTCATGCCTCTCCTCGCTCAAGCTCGTGCCGAGCCTCTACGAGCAGTTCGGGCTTCACGCCAAGGTCCTCCGAAACAGCAATGAGATCCGGCTCGTGCGCCTCGAGAAAGCGGATGAGAGCGGCGAGAAGCGCCGGTTCACCGGCGCGGGCCCGAAGCTCGTCTGTCCCGATTCCGGTCAGCTCGACGAAGCGCTGAGCCCGGCGCGGCTCACCGAGCGTTGCTGCAAGGGCGTGAAGCGCGAGCGCAAGGGGATCATTTGGCGACGGGGGTAGCAAGACCTAGATAGGTGTCTGAACGGTGAAGGAAGCAGATTGGCGAAGATCCTGATCGTCGAGGACAATGCGCTGAACATCAAGCTGTTCTGCGACCTGCTCGTGGCGCATGGTCATGAGCCGGAGGCGGTGACCGACAGCCGAACCGCCCTCGACGCCGCGCGCAGCTTCTCGCCCGACCTGGTGATCACCGACATCCAGCTGCCGCACGTCAGCGGGCTGGAACTGATCCAGATGATTCGCAGCGACGAAAAGCTCGCCAAGGTCCCGATCATGGCCGTGACCGCTTATTCGGCGCGCGGCGACGAAGAGCGGATCCGTGCCGCCGGGGCGCAAGCCTATGTGTCGAAGCCGATCTCCGTCGCGCGGTTTGCGCAGACGGTGAACGATCTGCTCGCCGGAAAGCCGCAGACGGTCGAGCACGCCTAATGCGTCATTCTCGGGAAAGCGGGAACCCAGGAACACTGCAGCGTTAGTAGAGGGGGCCGGATCAAGTCCGGAACGACGAGCCTAGTGGCTCGTCACTTGATCTTCGCTTCCTTGAATTCGACGTGCTTGCGCGCCTTCGGATCGTATTTCTTGAAGCTCAGCTTTTCGGTCTGGGTGCGCGGATTCTTCTTCGTCACGTAGAAAAAGCCCGTGTCCGCGGTGCTGACGAGCTTGATCTTGACGGTTGCCGGCTTGGCCATCGCAGAAGTCCCAAATGCTAGAAAAAAGAAAAGCGGCTCCATCGCCGCCCGTCGCCGCGTCCAATGGCGAAAGCGGCCGATTCTGTCAACCGACACACGCCTGTAACGAGCTGTTAACGGCTTTGAGCGACCTTGCGTTAATCGAGGAGGACGCCCGATGGCCAAGGATCCGCTCGCCAAGGTGAGGAACGAGGTCGGTCTGCGCGTCGCCGAAATCCGAAGCGCCGGACCTCGCCTCTCACCGATCGATCTTCACACGCGGATGGATGCGATCCGCCCGCTTGCCGCGATCAACGGACTGGCTGCCCTAGAAGGGCTCGCTCGCCGTTCCGCCCAGATGGCGCTGCTTCCGGGCCACCGTCTTG
>JABFXK010000073.1 GCA_013361785.1 Sphingomonas sp. | reverse complement strand
GTGCTTGTGAAAGGTCGGCTGGAAGGTGACTTCGCGAAGCTTGCAGCCCGCGAGCCACTCGGGCGCGAGGCGCTCCATCTCCGCCATGATTCGGAGCGGCTCGAGGTCAGGTGCGCCGAAAAGCTCCAATGGACGGGTCGTGCCCCTGCCTTCGCTCAGCGTCGTGCCTTCGAGCATGACCGTGCCGGCATAATCACGCGCCATGTTGAGATTGGCGGCGTTGGGGCTTGGATTGATCCAGATGCGCTCGGGCGGCCAGCCGAAGCCGGGGCCGTCATTGGGCTTCCAGCCGTCCATCTCGATCACGCGATAGTCGACGTCCAGATGGAAATGGTCGACGAACCATTTGCCGAGCTCGCCCAGCGTCAGCCCATGCCGCATCGGGATCGGCCCGGCGCCGACGAAGCTTTCCCAGCCGGGGCGCAGCGAGAGCCCTTCGATCGGCCTCCCTGCCGGGTTTGGCCGATCGAGGACCCACACGCTCTTGCCCTGCTCGGCCGCGGCCTCGAGCACATAGAGGAGCGTGGTGATGAACGTGTAGATCCGGCAGCCGAGGTCCTGCAGGTCAACCAAGATCGTGTCGAACGTGCCCATCGACTGCCCGCTCGGGCGCCGGACCTCGCCATAGAGGCTGAAGACGGGGATCTGATGGAGCGGATCGGTGAAGTCGTCCGATTCCACCATATTGTCCTGCTTGTCGCCGCGAAGCCCGTGCTGCGGACCGAAGGCGGCGGTCACCTTGAGCCCCGTTGCCGCGAGCGCATCAAGGCTGTGGGTCAAGTCGCGGGTGACCGAAGCCGGGTGGGCGAGCAAGGCGATGCGCTTGCCCTCGAGTGGGCGGCGGAGCTCGGGGTCGGCGAGGAGCCGATCGATGCCGTAGAGCGTCATGCCTCGTCTCTACGGAAGCGACGCCGCGAAGCAATCGCGCGTGTGAAAGTCGGGCTTTTCCGACGTATGCGCCAAAGCCCAGTAGGATTTTGTGCCGTCTTTTTCCTCGATGACCGCTGAAAGACCGAGCTCCCAGCTTTTCTCCGCCTCGACCGCGATTGTTGCGCCCACGGTCCACCAGGTGAAATTGTCCTCCATCCGGATGTACGGCGGCGATCGGACCTCAGCCTTTTTCATTCCCTCACGGTAATCGGAAAAATCGTACGCGGCCCAATTGCCGCGCGGGGCGAAGTTCCACTCGCGGTAATTCTTATCTCCGGCGGGTCCGAGGAAAGCTTCGAAACAGGTGGTTCGCCACAGCTCGTCGGCCCGCCACGGCTCGGTCACCGCAGGAATCACGAAGCGTTCGGCCGGCGCGCTCACCCCGAACCAGATGTTCGTGGTCGCGACCGGCCCCAGCGACGCCACATGGTCGACGGTCGCCCAGACCCTGAAGGGCGGCTCTGCCGGCGGCGTCGACGGATGCGGCACGAGATCGAATTGCATGGCCATGCAGTAGCAGTGCCCGAGGCGAGACGCTAAGCGGCGGTCATGACGGCCTACCGTTCCTCTCTCATGCGCCTGCTCGAAGAGCGCGGCTACATCCATCAGGTGACCGAACCGGGCGCGCTCGACGCGTTGGCGGAGCGGCAAGTCGTCCCTGGCTACATCGGCTTCGACGCGACGGCGCCGAGCCTTCACGTCGGCAATCTCGTTTCGATCATGCTCCTTCGCCGGCTGCAGCAGGCAGGACACAAGCCGATCGTGCTGATGGGCGGCGGGACGACCAAGGTCGGCGACCCGTCCGGGAAAGACGAGGGGCGCCAGCTCCTGCCGAGCGAGAAGATCGATGCGAACATCGCGAGCATTCGGCGCGTGTTCTCGAAATTCCTGACCTTTGGCGACGGTCCTTCTGACGCGATCATGGTTAACAACGCCGAGTGGCTCGACACGCTCGAGTACATCCCATTCCTGCGCGAAGTCGGGCGGCATTTCACGATCAACCGGATGCTGACCTTCGACAGCGTCCGGCTAAGGCTCGACCGCGAGCAGCCGCTCACCTTCCTGGAATTCAACTACATGATCCTCCAGGCCTATGATTTCCTGGAGCTGTCGCGGCGCGTCGGCTGCGGGCTGCAGCTCGGCGGCTCGGATCAGTGGGGCAATATCGTCAACGGCATCGAGTTGACCCGGCGCATCGACGGCACGGAGCTCTACGGCGTGACGACGCCGCTGATCACCACTGCCGACGGCGCCAAAATGGGCAAGACGGCGCAGGGCGCGGTGTGGCTCGATGGCGAGATGCTCAGCCCCTATGATTATTGGCAGTTCTGGCGGAACGCGGACGATTCCGATGTCGGGCGATTCCTGAAGCTTTTCACCGACCTGCCGCTAGAAGACATCGGCAAGCTGGAGAGCCTCGAAGGCGCGGAGATCAACCAGGCCAAGATCGTGCTTGCGACCGAAGCCACGGCTCTTCTCCACGGCCGCGAAGCCGCGGAAACCGCGCGCCAGACCGCTGAAACGACGTTCGCTGGTGGCGGCATGGGTGAGGATTTGCCGACGCTCTCGCTTGGCGAGGGCATGAACATCGCCCACGCGCTCACCGCGCTCGGCTTCACGCCATCGAACAAGGAGGCCAAGCGCAAGATCGCCGAGGGCGCCGTTCGGCTCGACGATGTGACCGTGAACGATCCAGCGCTGATGCTCTCGCCGGCCGCTGAGCCGCTGAAGCTCAGCCTTGGCAAGAAGAGGCACGCGTTGCTCGTGCGCTAGCCGCTCCTGATCAGCCCCACGGCCTGGTCGCGCTCGAACAGATAGAGGCACACGCGCGCCGCCTGACCGCGCTCGCCTTTAAGGCCGCCGTCGCGGTCGAGGAGGAGTTGGGCATCGCTCTGCGCGATCGGGGCGAGGGTTTCGACGTCCTCCGGCTTGGCTGCGCGGAACACCTCGTCGCCCGACTGGCGGGTGCCGAGGATCTCGCCAGGGCCTCGGAGGCGCAGGTCCTCCTCGGCAATGCGGAAGCCGTCGCTCGTCTCCCGCATCAGCGACAGACGAGCGCGGCCCACATCCGTCAGGTTTTGGCCGCGGATCAGCAGGCACGTGCTCTTGCCGCTGCCGCGGCCGACGCGGCCACGGAGCTGGTGAAGCTGCGCGAGGCCGAACCGCTCCGCGCCTTCGACGATCATCAACGTCGCATTCGGAACGTCGACACCGACCTCGATCACCGTCGTCGCCACGAGCACGGCAAGGTCGCCGGAAGCGAAACGCTCCATCACAGCGTCCTTGTCGGCGCCTTTCATTCGGCCATGCACCAGACCGATCTTGTCGTCTCCGAATCGCATTTTGAGCACACGCGCACGCTCCTCGGCCGCGGCGGCGTCGCTCTTCTCGCTCTCTTCAACGAGTGGGCACACCCAATAAGCCTGACCCCCTCCGCTGATGTGCCGGCCAAGGCCATTGATCACGTCGGGCAGCTTCTCTTCGCTGATCACCCGCGTCTCGACCGGCGTCCGCCCGGGCGGCATCTCGTCGATGCGGCTAACGTCCATCTCGCCATATTGGGTGAGCGTCAGCGTCCGCGGGATGGGCGTGGCGGTCATCACCAGCAGGTGCGGCGGATGCTCGGCCTTGGACGCCAACAGTAGCCGCTGCGAGACTCCGAAACGGTGCTGCTCGTCGATCACGGCCAGCCCGAGCTGCTTGTAGGCGACCTTCTCCTGGAAGATCGCGTGGGTGCCGACGAGGATATCGATCGAGCCGTCGGCAAGCCCCATCAGCACGCTGTCGCGGGCGCGGCCCTTCTCGCGGCCAGTGAGGATCGCGACCCGGACCCCGAGGCTGTCGAGCTGCCCTAGCAACGTCGAATGGTGCTGGCGTGCGAGGATTTCCGTCGGCGCCAGCAGCGCTGCTTGGGCGCCGCTTTCCACCGCCGTCAGCATCGAAGCGAGCGCCACCAGCGTCTTGCCCGAACCGACGTCGCCCTGCAGCAGCCGAAGCATCGGCACGTGCTGAGCCATGTCGCCCCGGATCTCGCGGATGACCCGTCGCTGTGCGTCCGTCAGCTGGTACGGCAGATGGAGCTTGCGGATCAGCTCGCCCGTGCCGGGGAGCGAAACAGTCCGATGCCGCCGCTGCGACTGGCGCAGCAGCAGGAGCGCGAGTTGGTTGGCAAAAATTTCGTCGTAGGCGAGCCGCCGCCGCGCATCTTCGGCTCCGAGCTCCCGGTGAATGAGCGCCAGCGAAGCGCGCCAGGAGCTCCAGCATTCGCGCGCGGCCAACGAAGGTTCGATCCACTCGGGCAGCTCCGGCGCGCGCTCTAGCGCCTCACGGACGAGCTCGCCCAGACGGCGGTTGGTGAGGCCTTCGGTGAGCGGATAAACCGGTTCGCGGATCAGCGGCGGCGGGCCTTTGCCGGGTTCCGAGACCTCCGGGTGGATGATCTGCCACTCGTCGCCATATTGTTCGAGCTTGCCGGACACGATCCGCTGCTGCCCAATCGGCAGGGTCCGCTTCGCCCAGCCCGGATTGTTGAAATAGACGAGGCTGATTGCATTGCCTCCGGAATCGGTCGCGAAGATCCGCGTCGGGCCACGCCCGGAGCGGCTCTCGCGCGTTTCGAATGGGGTCACGTCCAGGATCACCGTCCGGCCGAGTAGCGACGCCTCCGCGGCAGGCGCCTTGATCCGTTCGATCGCGCCGGTCGGAAGATGATAGAGAAGGTCGACGACGCGGCTGATTCCGAGCTTCTTGAGCAGCTTCGTCAGCTGCGGACCGACGCCCTTCAAACTGTCGACTTCCGCGAATAACGGGTTGAGAATTTCCGGGCGCATCAGCGCTTCCGAACGAAGGGACCGTGCGCGGGTATATTGTCAGACAAAGGTGAAATCGACCTTCTCGAGCGGGGTCTCGTCGAATGCATGGTTGCGATACGCCCCATCCCGGTCGACCCAGAACATGAAGAGATGCGCCGACCAGGCATTCGGATTGGGCGTGATGCGGCCGTGCGCATAATGGCTCGCCTGGTAGAGGACCGCATCGCCGACCTCCATTGCGATCGACGCATAGTCCATTGTCCCGAAGTCCTCTGCGAGTGGGTAGAGCGTCTCCGTGCGCTCTCTCCCCACCTGCAGTTCCCAGGTCTTGTCGTCGCTGTAGGCGAGCGTCAGAGACAGGCCATGCTCGCTCGAGGGACGATCGGAATGAACCCTGCAGATGTCCGATTGGCGGTAGATTCGGAAATATGAGTAGGTGGGCAAAAGCTCGCGCCCGAGCAGGTTGCTGATCGTCGGCGTAAGCCCCCACAGGAAGAAGCTGAGCGGCTGAAATGTCTGTTCCGAGACGTCGAATGCCGCGCGCTGCAGGACGGCCGGGCGGAATTGGGGCTTGCTCAAAGGGATCGGAACCCCGCGCGTCGCCGACTTGACGCTCATCATGAAGGCTTGCGCGATTTCCTTGGCGATCAGCCCGCGGACGTGAGCGAAGCCGTCCTTGTCGTAATCGCCGACCACTTCCATCGCTCAAGAGCTAGAGAATGGCCGATTGGCCCGCAAGGCGGAGCCGCCTTTCTTTGGAGGCCCGCGAAGACTACATCGCCATCATGCCTTCCGATCCGGAACTGAAACGCCTTGGGTGGCGCGCGCATCATCGCGGCACGCGCGAAGCCGACATGCTCGTCGGCGGGTTTTTTGATGCTCACCACCAGCAATGGGGTTCGCAGGAACGCGCGCTGTTCGAGGCGATGCTCGAGGAGCAGGACGTCGACATCATGGCTTGGGCGCACGGAACCGCCGAGCCGCCGGCGCGGTTCGCAGGTCCGATGACCGAGGCGCTGAAGAAGCTCGACTATGTCCGGATCAGCCGATGAGCGAGCCGCTGCAGCGCGTGCTCGGCGCCAGACAGCCGCTGACGCTGGCGGGAGTGCCGTCGGGATTCTTACCATGGCTGGCTGCAGACCTGGCGCGCGCATCGGCTGGGCGTGCGGTGGCGATTGTCGCGGACGAGGCGGCAATGCGGGCACTCGCCGAAACGGTGCCGCTGTTCGCGCCCGAGGTGGAGGTGCTGACTCTCCCCGGCTGGGACTGCCTGCCGTACGACCGCGCCTCCCCTGCGCTTCGAGTGATGGCTGAGCGGTTGGCAACGCTCGCAGCTCTGCAGGCAAAGCGCGAAAAGCCGCAGCTTCTGGTCGCGACGGCGAGCGCCGCCTCGCAGCGGCTTGTGACGCCGTTCCGGATTCGCCAGCTCACTCGTCGCATCGCCGAAGGCGAGCGCATCGAACGCGAGGCGCTGGTCGAACAGCTGAACGCGCTCGGCTACCAGCGGGTCGATACGGTCGCCGAGCATGGCGAATATGCCGTGCGCGGATCGCTGATCGACCTGTTCCCCGCCGGCGAGGACCTGGCGCTCCGGCTCGACTTCTTCGGCGACGAGATCGACACGTTGCGCCGTTTCGATCCCACCGACCAGCGGTCGACCGACAAGGCGGAGGCCTTCACCCTGATGCCCGCGTCGGAGGCGCTGCTAGACCCCGACAGCATCAAACGGTTCCGCTCCGGCTACCGCGAGAAGTTCGGAGCGACCGCGACTCAGGACCCGCTCTACCAGGCACTGTCCGACGGTCGCCGAATGACCGGCATGGAGCATTGGCTGCCACTCCTCGAGGAGCGGCTCGCGACTCTGTTCGACTACCTCGGCGACAAGGATTTGGTGATCCGCGACGCGGCTGCCGACAAGGCTGTCGACGCACGGCTCGAAGCGATCGAGGACTACTACCAGAACCGCGTTCGAGCGGTGGAGTCGCAGGCGGGGAGCTATCGTCCGCTCGATCCGGACGCACTCTATCTGTCGAAGGAGCAATGGGAGTCCGAAGAGGCCGAGCGGCCGATCCACCTCGCCTCCCGCTTCCATGAGCCCGAATCCGACCGGGTCATCGACTTCGGTGTCGATGCGGCGCGCGATTTCGCGCCCGAACGCGCCAAGCAGGCCAATGTCTATGAAGCGGTCGCGAAGCATGTCGGCGACCTGCGCCGGACAGAGCACAAGGTCGTCCTCGCGAGCTATACGCGCGGCGCGCGCGAACGCCTGAGCGGCCTGCTCGAGGAGCATGGCCTCAAGGCGCAGAAGCTCGCCGATACTTGGCAGGAAGCGCTCGGCGCAAAGACCCAGCCCGCGCTGCTCGTCCTCCCGCTCGACCACGGCTTCACCACGCCGGACGTCGCCGTGCTCACCGAGCAGGACATGCTCGGCGACCGGCTCTTCCGCCGGCGCAAGAAGCGCAAGGCCGCGGCGGCATTCCTCGAAGAGCTAGCGACGCTTTCACCCGGCGACCTCGTCGTCCACGCAGACCACGGCATCGGCCGCTACGAAGGCTTGACGCAGATCCCGGTCAGCAAGGTGCCGCACGACTGCGTCGCGCTCGAATATGCGCGCGGCGACAAGCTCTACGTCCCGGTCGAGAATATCGAGCTGTTGAGCCGCTACGGCAGCGAGAGCGAGGGCGTGAGCCTCGACAGCCTCGGCGGCGAGGCGTGGCAGCGCCGCAAGGCGCGGATGAAGGAGCGGATTCGCGAGATCGCGGGCGAGCTCATCAAGCTGGCCGCGGTTCGGGCGACCCGCGCCGGCGTCGTTGCAGAACCGGACGCCAGCTATCCCGCCTTCGTCGACCGCTTTCCCTACGAGGAAACCGACGACCAGGACCGGGCGATCGCCGACGTCCTGCAGGACCTCGAAGCGGGCAAGCCGATGGACCGGCTGGTGTGCGGCGACGTCGGCTTCGGAAAGACCGAGGTCGCGCTCCGCGCCGCCTTCGTGATGGCGATGTCAGGTAAGCAGGTCGCGCTGGTCTGCCCGACCACGCTCCTGGCGCGCCAGCATTATGCGAATTTCGTCGAGCGCTTCCACGGCTACCCGATCAACATGGGACGCCTGTCGCGGCTGGTCCCCGCAGCCGAGGCGAAGCGCACGAAGGAAGGGCTCGCCGATGGCAAGGTCGACATCGTCGTCGGGACGCACGCGATCCTCGCCAAGTCGATCAACTTCAAGCGGCTGGGCCTCGTCATCGTCGACGAGGAGCAGCATTTCGGCGTCGCACACAAGGAGCGGCTGAAGGCGCTCAAGAACGACGTTCATGTCCTCACGCTGACCGCGACTCCGATCCCGCGCACGCTACAGATGGCGATGAGCGGCCTTCGCGAGCTGTCGGTGATCCAGACTCCGCCCGTCGACCGGCTGGCTGTCCGCACTTACGTGACCCCGTTCGACGGAGTCGTGCTCCGCGAGGCGCTGCTGCGCGAGCATTTCCGCGGCGGGCAGAGCTTCTTCGTCGTGCCCCGCGTGGCCGACCTTCCGAACATCGAGGAATGGCTTCGCGAGCAGGTGCCGGAAGTCAAGTTCATCACTGCGCACGGGCAGATGAGCGCGACCGAGGTCGAGGAACGGATGAGCGCCTTCTATGACCGCAAATATGACGTGCTGCTGTCGACGACGATCGTCGAGAGCGGACTCGATATCCCGAGCGCCAACACTTTGATCGTCTATCGCTCGGACCGCTTCGGCCTCGCCCAGCTATACCAGCTCCGCGGCCGCGTTGGCCGGTCCAAGGCGCGGGCCTACGCCTATCTGACGATGCCCGCCGATCGGTCGATCACCGAAGCGGCCCAGAAGCGGCTGCAGGTGCTGAGCGAACTCGACAATCTCGGCGCCGGGTTCCAGCTCGCCAGCCACGACCTCGACATTCGCGGCGCCGGCAACCTCCTCGGCGACGAGCAGTCGGGCCATATCAAGGAGGTCGGGTTCGAGCTCTACCAGTCGATGCTCGAGGACGCGATCGTCGAGCTGAAGGCCGGCGGCGTTCCGCGAGAGGAGGAATTCACCCCGCAGATCAGCGTCGATGCGCCGATCATGATCCCCGAGCATTATGTGCCCGATCTCGACCTCAGAATGGGCCTCTATCGCCGTCTCGGCGAGCTCGAGGACCGCAACGCGATCGAGGCGTTCGCGGCAGAGCTGATCGACCGCTTCGGAGCGCTTCCGGAGGAAACCGCCAACCTGATGAGAATCGTGGAAGTGAAGCTCAATTGCCGCGAGGCGATGATCGCGAAGCTCGACATCGGTCCAAAAGGCGCGGTGGTCACCTTCGCCGACAGCGGCTTCCCCGACCTCAGTGGACTGCTTTCCTACATCGACCGCCTCAAGGGTGCTGCGAAGCTCAGGCCTGACAGCAAGATGACCGTCGTGCGCAACTGGCCGAACCCGGAGGCTCGCCTTACAGGCGCCTTGCAGCTATCCCGCGGCCTCGCTCGGGTCGCAGCAGCTGGAGAGAAGAAGGAGGCTGCCTAGGCAGCGCTTGCGAAGCGCGTCAGTTCTTCATGGCTGAGCGGCGCCGAGCCGACGAAGCCCTGGTAGAGATCGCAACCCCAGTCCTTGACCAGCGCGAGCTGGTCGGGTGTTTCCACACCCTCCACGACGACCGCGAGGCCAAGTTCGCGAGCGAGGCGGATCAGCGTCCGGGCGACGATCCGGTCGCGGTCCCGCTCGACGATATGCGCAACGAGTCCCCGGTCGATCTTCACCATGTCGAGCGGCAGCGTGGTCAGATAATTCAGGCTCGAATAGCCGGTGCCGAGGTCGTCCACCGCGATGCGCAGCCCCGCCTCCCGCAGCCTCGCGAGCCGCGCTGCGACGCTTTCCCGGTCCGCGAGCAGCGCATTCTCGGTAATTTCCAGCGTTACTCGCGCCGGATCGATCGCCGCCGCTTCGATCTCGTCGAGCAGCCAGTCTTCATAGCCGGAGCGGCTGATGTCGGCCGGAAGGAGGTTCATCGACACCTCGAGGCCCTTGAGCGGCCCCTCCCACACCGCCGCGCAGCGCAGCGCCTTGCGCTGAATGACCCGCGAAAGGCGCTCGCCGAGCCGCGCGGAATGAGCCCTTTCGAACAGGGTCTCGGCGTCGCGAGCGACGGTCGAGCGGGCGAGTGCTTCGGCTCCGACGATCTGCCCGGTCCTGACGTCGATCAGCGGCTGAAAGACGAGATTGACCTGCTCGTGCGAGATCACCGCTTCGAGCATCAGGTCACGAATGGGGGAGACGGGCGCCGGTGCCCCATCCGAAGCGCGCCTCCCCCATATGTTGATGCTGTCCCACTTCAGCATGATTGCGGCGCTAACGCGCGGGTGGGGGCCGCGGAACCGCCTCCCAAACCCGCGCCCCGAAACGGGACAGTGACCTTGGCAGCCGATTCTCCTATCTTGGCCCGTCGGAAACGGCGATGAGGAGCGGCGGTTGAACGCGGACGCAGCCAAGCCTGGCGGAAAGCCGCCTCTGGACCTGTCGAGCCGGGGGGTTGGCCTCCTCTCGTCGCACACCGAGGTCGCGAAGGCGGCGGAGGCCCTGCTTCGACGGCGGTTCACCTTCGCGGAAGCCGACCAGGCGGAGGTGCTGGTCGCGCTCGGCGGCGACGGATTCATGCTCCACACGCTGCACGAGATGCTGGACGGCAATCGCCCGTGCGTGCCCGTCTTCGGGATGAACCGCGGCACGGTCGGCTTCCTGATGAACGAGTGGCGGATCGATCGCCTGCCGGACCGTATCGAGGAGGCGAAGGCGATCCGCGTCGCACCGCTGGAAATGCGTGCGACGACGGTCGCCGGGAACAGCTTCACCCATGCGGCGATCAACGAGGTGTCGCTGCTGAGGGAAACCCGCCAGACCGCGAAGATCGAGATTGCGGTGAATGGCCGAGTCGCCTTGCCCGAGCTCGCCTGCGACGGCGTACTGGTGGCGACGCCCGCCGGCTCGACCGCCTACAATCTTTCGGCTCGGGGGCCGATCCTTCCGCTGCAGGCCCGGATGCTGGCGCTGACGCCGATCAGCCCGTTCCGGCCGCGCCGCTGGTCCGGAGCGATCCTGCCCGACGACACCGCCGTGAGCCTAACGATCCTGGAGGCGCACAATCGCCCGGTGTCCGCCGTCGCCGATCAGACCGAAGTGCGCGATGTTGCGAAAGTTGAGATCCGTCTCGACCGAGACCGTTCGCTGACCTTGCTGTTCGACCCCGAACATGCGCTCGACGAGCGCATCGCGATGGAGCAATTCGCGACTTGAATACTTGCCTTTAAGGGAGGCTTCGCTATCTAGCGCCGCGCTGCCCTGCGGGGCTGCTCCCCGGTAGCTCAGCGGTAGAGCATCCGACTGTTAATCGGACGGCCGCCTGTTCGAATCAGGCCCGGGG
>JABFXK010000247.1 GCA_013361785.1 Sphingomonas sp. | reverse complement strand
GCCTCGCCTCGGGCACGGTGTTCGACAAAGCTTTCCAGAGCCATGCGAATACCGAGACCTGCCCCGGCCATTCGACCATCCTGACCGGCGACCACCCGGCGCGCACCGGGATCATCGGCAACAGCTGGATGGACCAGTCGATCGCGCGTCCCGACAAGGTCATTTACTGCGCCGAGGACCCGAATGTCCCGGGTTCGTCACACTCCCATTACCAGGTCTCGGCGATGCAGCTGCGCGTGCCCACGCTCGGCGAGCTGATGAAGGCGCGCTGGCCAGCGAGCCGCAACGTCGCCGTCGCGGGCAAGGACCGCGCCGCGGTGATGATGAGCGGCCACCGCGCCGACCAGCGCTGGTACTGGGACGGCAGGAAGTTCGCGACCGATCTCGTCATCGCAGCGCCGCCGAGCATCGCCGCGACCAATGCCGCGGTCGCCCGCATGCTCGCAGCCCCTTCGCCCGCGCTCGAGCCGCCGCCCTTCTGTTCAGCGAAAGCGCAGCCGATCCCCGTCGACGGCCATTCCCCGGTCGGTGCCGGCAATTTCGCGCGCGCGGCGGGCGATGCTGCCGCCTTCGAAGCGTCGCCCGAGTTCGACGGCGCCATCCTTGCCGCGGCCGCCGGCCTCACCCGCGAGATGCGGCTCGGGCAGGGGAGTTCGCCCGATGTGCTCAGCGTCGGCCTTTCGGCGACCGATTACGTCGGACATTATTACGGCACCGAGGGGCAGGAGATGTGCCTCAACCTGCTCGAGCTCGACCGCGAAATCGGTGATTTCCTGCAGTTTCTCGACAATAACCGCGTCGATTTTGCGGTTGTTCTGACCGCGGACCACGGTGGGCAGGACCTGCCCGAGCGGCTTCGGCTGCACGGCGTACCGCAGGCGCAGCGGGTCAACCCGGCGCTTGCCGCATCAGCCGTCGGCAAGAGCATCGGCACGAAGCTCGGGCTCAGCGGTCCCGTGCTCTTCGGCGACGTTTCCGGCGACATGTATATCGACCGCAAGCTCAGCGCGGCAGACCAGGCGCGAGTCCTCGACGAAGCCGTGCGCTTCTACCGCGCCGATCCGCAGGTGGGGGCGGTGTTCACGCATGACGAGCTCGCCCGCACGCCGATGCCGACGACCGCGCCCGACAAATGGTCGCTGCTCGAGCGCGTTCGCGCCTCGTTCGATCCCCAGCGCTCGGGCGATTTCGTGGTCGTGCTCAAAGAGCATGTCATGCCGATCGGCCACGTCACCAAATCGGTGGCGACCCACGGGACGCCGTGGGACTACGACCGGCGGGTGCCGATTGTCTTCTGGCGCCCCGGCTTCCGCGGGGCGACGGTGACCGCGCCGGCAGACACGGTCGACATTATGCCGACGCTTGCGGCGCTGATCGGCCTCCCGATCGCCCCCGGCTCCGTCGACGGCCACTGCCTCGACGGCACGCCGGCTTTTTGCGTGCATCCGTAAGCTTCTAAAAACACGCGCTTTTCTTTCCGACTTTATTGAGGCATGACTCGGCAGTTCTCGCTGCGGGGAGAGGCTTCAGTATGCGTACGTCGGCGATCGCGGTCACGCTCGCAGCAACGCTCGCGCTCGGCGCCTGCGTGCAGACGCGGCAATATGCCGACGTCCAGTTCACGCCGCCTCAGGGCAATTACAAGCTTCTGGTGCTTCGTCCGGATGTCACGGTCGGGGCGCTGACCACCGGCGGAATGGTGGAGCCGCGCGCCGAATGGACAGACCAGGCCCGCGCCAACATCATCGCGGCGCTGCGCGCCCAGCAGGCGTCGCGCGGCGGCAATGTCACGATCATCGAGCACCGCAACGAACTTCCCGGCGTTCCGGAGCAGGAGCTCGCCGACGTCGAGCGTCTCAACTTCGTCGTCGATGAATCGATCGTCGAGCACAAATATCTCGGCGACTATCTGCCGACGAAGCGGGGAAGGGGCCTCGACTGGACGCTCGGCGCCGACGCAGTGAAGCTCGGTCAGCAGAGCGGCTATGATTACGCTTTGTTTCTCCATGCCGAGGATCAGGTCGCTTCCAAGGGCCGCATTGCGCTCGGGCTTGTGGGCCTCGCCGGCTGCCTGATCGGTTTCTGCGCTCCGAACATCGGCGGAGCCGAGCAGCTCGACTACGCGTCCCTCGTCGATTTGAAGACGGGTGAGGTCGTCTGGTTCAACGTCGTCGACGCCGCGAGCCAGGTGCCCGGAATCAAGTTCGGCGACCTGCGGACTCCCGAGGGCGCAGCCCAGATGGTCGAGCGGCTTCTCGGGCGGATGAAGCCCGGGCAGGACGTCCGCCGGCAGGTGGCGCGCTGATGTGCATGCGCTGCTTTGAGCTCACCCGGCGCTCGCTGCTGGTCGGAGGCGGAGTCGCCGCGGCCGCGCTTCACACCGGCATCGCCGACGCGCGCATTCGCCCGGCCGACATGGTCCCGCTGATCGGCCCCGGCTTCAGGCCGACCGACGAGGACGAAAAGGGCCTGTGGAAGGACATGGAGCGGGTCGAGGAGGAGATCGCCGATTCGAACCTCCTCATGCAGGACCCGAAGATCGCGGGCTACCTCCGCGACCTGATCGGCACCGTCGGGGGCCCCGCGGCCAAGGACTTCCGTATCTACCTGATGCGGATTCCCGACTTCAATGCGATGATGTTCCCGACCGGCTTCGCGGTGGTCTTCTCCGGGTTGCTGCTGCGGATGCGCAACGAGGCGCAGCTCGCCGGCGTGATCGCGCACGAATCAGGCCATTTCCTTCGCAGGCACGAGATCCGCTCGTGGCGCGACCAGCGCCGCAAGACCGATCTGTTCGCGATCGGAAGCATGCTCGCGGGCATCGGCGGCGCCGGCGCGGGCGTCTATCTCGGCGACTACGTTCAGCTGGCGGAGCTCGGCACCTTGCTGTCGCTGTTCAGGTACAGCCGGGAGATGGAGGCTGAAGCCGACGCGATGGGCGCGAAGTTGATCGCCCAGGCCGGCTACGATCCGATGGAAATGTCGACCGTCTGGCTGCAGCTGATCGGCGAGGAGCAGTCGAGCGCTGCCTATCGCGGCAAGCATCGCCACCATGGATCCCTCTTCGACACGCACCCATCGGACGATGCCCGCATGGCCGACTTGAAGGCCGATGCGCTGGAGCTCACCGTGCCGGGGAAGGTCTACAACAACTACCGCGATCGCTATCTCGCGACGATCGGGCCGATCCGGCCGATGCTGCTCGACGACCAGGTGAAGCTCAACGACCCCGGCGCGAGTCAGTATCTGATCGAGACGCTCGCCCAGGACGGGTGGAACGGCCTTCTGCGCTTCTACGAGGGCGAGATCTGGCGGATGCGCAATCGTCCGGCCTTCCATGATGAGGAGCGGGCGGCGCAAAGCTATGCCGCCGCCGTCGTCTATCCCGACGCGCCGGCGGACGCGTGGCGCTGGCACGGCATCTTCCTGCTCAAGCAGGGGCGGACGGTCGAAGCCAAGGCGGCGCTCGCCAAATATCTGTCGATGAAGCCCGATGCTCCGGACGCGCCCTGGGTGCGGCAGGTGATCGGCTGAGGAGGGGTGGAGTGAAGCGTCGGACCATCAGCGCCATCGCAGCCGCCCTCACGCTCAGCGCCTGCTCGAGCATCGGCGGCGAATATGGCTACAGCGACTATGTGCCGGTCAACGTCCGCCGCGTGTCGGTCGGCGACGGGACGATGTTCGTCGTCCCGCCGCGCCCGTGGAACCGCCGCCGCAACGTGCTCTTCGACGACGTCCGGTCGGTCGAGGTCTGGACCCTCAACGGCCCGCTGCTCGATGGAATCACCTTCATCTCGGGGCTGAAGAGCGGCCACTTCATGGTCCGCCAGAGCCATCGCGCCGATCAGCAGGTGCCCAAGTTCCGCGCCGACATGCCGCCGCCGGAGATCGCGGCGATGCTCGAGAGCCTCTATCGCGTGCGCGGCGGCGCGGTCGATTTCCACACGTTGTCGATCCAGCCCCGGCAGTTCCTCGGCACCAACGGCTTCCAATTCGACTATGAGCATCTCGACGACGACGAGCTATGGCGGAAAGGCCGCGCGGTCGGCGCGGTGATCAACGGCCAGCTTTACCTGATCATGTATGACGCCGCCCGCTCGCATTATTACGAAGCCGCGCTGCCGGACTTCGAAGCGATCGTCGCCTCGGCGAGGCTGCGGGCTTAGAGTCCCTAGCGCTGAGATCCCGGCCTATCCGGTGGACAGATGCTGGATGGCGGCATGAAACCATCAGCGCGTGCAGCACAGTGGGGATCTCCCCAGCCGACGGTGAGTAGCTGCCGGTATCGTCGCGCTTCACTCGCGAAATATTGCTCAAGGCCCTCAAGTTCCGATGAGACATTTCCGAGCTGTGGAACCGCCAACTCGGCATCGTGTCTCGTTCCGTTTTGGACGACTCCTATCAAGAAGTCCTCTTGATTGCGGAGCGCGAGCCTCAGGCCCTGGCACACTGTCAAAGCATTTTCCATTGCGACGGTCGCCTTCTTCCACTCAGGCGAAAAGCGCGGACTCCGGAAGGCTTCGACGGAGCGTCCATTGCTGTTCGTCCTCGCATCTCCGCATCTCTTGAATTCGGCGTAAGCACGCGCGCTAATTCGATGGGCTTCGGCCTCAACCTTACGAGTAAAGGGAGGCGGAGGCGGGGGCACCCGCGGAATAGGCTGAATCCTTACAACTTGCACCGCGGCGGCGATCAAGTTCAGCACAGGCCAGTTTCCTTAGGCATTCAACATTGTTGCCGTCCAGTCTCCGTAGCCATCATTAACCCACCGGCGAAATCGGTCCAGGCGTCGGGTTCGTGCCGGGCGCTGGCGGCGAGGGCACGTCGATGTCGGGCGAATGCGTCGGGATTCCGGGCGGCGGCTCGGTCGGCTGGCCGGGCTGCGGGGGCGGGACTGGCTGCGGCGCCGGCTTTGTCGGGGGTTCCTGGGGTTCTGGCTGCTGCATCAATGTCTCGAACGCCCTTGAGAACAGTCGGTTGCCCCTGCTTCGCCTTGCTCAAGCCGCCCCGCCTGTTATAGGCCGCGCCACCTACGGCGTCCGCGCGCGTGGCGGAATTGGTAGACGCGGCAGGTTTAGGTCCTGTTGTCGAAAGATGTGGGGGTTCGAGTCCCTCCGCGCGCACCATTTCCGCGCACAGCCTGTCGGGGAGACAGGCGAGCACGGAAATCCACGCGGCCGCCACTTATTGATCGGGATTTTGAACAGTGACCATCAAGACCGTCGAGACTGAGAACGAGGGCCTGAAGCGCGGCTTCATGCTGACCATCCCCGCCGCCGACATCGAGGCGCGGGTGGAACAGGAAGTGAAGCGCATCGCTCCGCAGATCCGGATGCCCGGCTTCCGCCCCGGCAAGGTCCCGCCGAACCTTATCAAGAAGATGCACGGCGACAGCCTGCGTGGCGAGGCGCTCAACGGCGCGGTCCAGGAAGGCGTGCAGCAGCTCCTTTCCGAGCAGAATATCCGCCCCGCGCTCCAGCCGCAGGTCGAGCTCAAGCAGGATTACGAACCAGGCAAGGACGCCGAGGTCCACGTCAGCCTCGAAGCGCTTCCCGAAGTGCCACCGGCGCAAATCGAAAATCTCGAGCTCGAGCGGCTGACGGTCGAGCCCGACGAGAGCGCGGTCGAGCAGCAGATCCAGCAGCTCGCGACCCAGAGCAAGCGCTGGGAAGACGCGCCGAAGAAGCATGCTGCGGCAACCGGCGACCTCGTCGTCATGGACTTCGAGGGCGAGGTCGGCGGCAAGCCGTTCGAGGGCGGCAAGGGCGAGGACATGTCGGTCGAGCTCGGCTCCGGGCGGCTGATCCCCGGCTTCGAGGGGCAGCTGGTCGGCGCCAAGGCCGGCGACACCCGCGAGGTGAAGGTGACCTTTCCGTCCGACTATCCGGTCGAGAATCTGAAGGGCAAGGACGCCGTTTTCGCGATCACGGTCAAAGCGGTGAAGACTGCCGGCGAGACCAGGCTCGACGACGATTTCGCAGAATCGCTCGGCCTCAACGATCTCAACCAGCTCAAAGGCCTGATCCGCGGCCAGATCGAGCAGGAGCTCAACGGCCTCACCCGCACCCACATGAAGCGCCAGCTGCTCGACATCCTCGCCGAGCGCCACGACTTCGTCGTCCCGGAATCAATGGTCGAGGCCGAATATCAGAATATCCTCAACCAGCTTCGCCACGAGGCGAGTCATGAAGAGGACCCGCAGGCGGCACTGGCCGAGATCGAACAGGACGCCGCCGACTATCGTCGTATTGCCGAGCGCCGCGTGCGGCTCGGCCTGCTCCTGTCCGAAATCGGCGCGGCGAACGGCGTCGAGGTTAATGAGCAGGAGATGCGCGGGCTCATCGCTCAGGCCGCGTCGCAATATCAGGGCAAGGACCGCGACCGTTTCCTCGAGCTGGTGCAGCAGGAGCCGATGTTCGCGGCCCAGCTTCGCGCTCCGCTGTACGAGGACAAGGTCGTCGATTTCCTCTTCTCGAAGGCGGACATCAGCGACCGCAAGGCGACGCGGGAGCAGCTCGAGGCCGACCTCGAGAGCGAGGAGGGCCATGTCCACGGCCCCGGCTGCGGACACGACCACGGGCATGAAAAGCCGAAGGCGAAGAAGGGCGCGGCGAAGAAATCCGCTCCCAAGCCGGAGGAGGTCCTCAAGCAGCCGGCCAAGCCGGCGAAGAAGGTCAAGCTGACCGAGGATGCCAAGGCCGAGCCGAAGCCCGCCAAGCCGCTGAAGAGCGAGCCGGCGAACAAGGCCGCTGCCAAGGCTGCCGACAAGCCCAAGGCGAAAGCGTCGACCAGAACAGCCGCCAAGAAGCCGGCGAAGAAGGGTTGAGCGAGCGCGAGATCGTCTGCGAGGACTTGAGCGCCGCGCTCGACGATCTGCGCCGCGAAGGTTTCCGCGTCGACCTCATCTACCCGGCCGACGACCCGCACACCGCCATCCTCAGCAACGAGGAGGGCGACTCCGTCCGACTCACCACCAGGCCGCACGAGTCCGCACCGACGGACAGGCTTCCGCCGTTCGTAGCCGAATTCGTGCTGACGCGCGCCAGTTCGTCAGCGGGTCAGGGGCGCGCGGGCATGCTCTATCGCGACCTGATCCCGAGCCGCCTCGGCGGCCGCTACATCGCCTCGCATATTTCCATTCCCGAAGGCGGGCCGGTCAGCGACTGGGTGCACTTCCATAAGATCGCGCTCCAGCTGCTCACCGTCCGCCGCGGCTGGGTGCGCGTGGTCTATCAGGACCAGGGCGAGCCGTTCGTGATGAATGCGGGCGACCTCGTTCTCCAGCCGCCCGGCATTCGCCATCAGGTGCTCGAAAGCTCGCCCGGCTTCGAAATCGTCGAGATCAGCGCTCCGGCGATGCACGCGACCTATGCCGACCACCGGCTCGAGCTTCCCAACGGAAGCAATCCCGATGGCATTTTCGGCGGCCAGCGCTTCCTCCGCCACGTCGCCTCGGAGACAGTCTGGACTCCCGCCAATGGCGGCGAAGCGCAGGAGAGTGATGTCGAGGTCGCGACCAGCGGCCTTGCCGATGTTCGGACCCTGCGCCCGCGAAACGGCGAAGCCCTCACGTTCGGCGGCCATGGCGGAGAGCTGGTCTTCGGTTTTGTCCTCGATGGCTCGGCGATGCTCGACTATCGCGGGCTCAATGAGGTCGGCCCGGCCGACGCCTTCGCTATCCCGCCCGGCCAGCCGTGGCGCCTCGCCCATCCGACGCCCGACTTCCGCCTGCTCCACATCACGACCGCGCCGCTGGACTAGCGCTCCACGCCACTATAGCCGTTCAACGGTCCAACGAGGGGGAAGAGCTTGGCCCGCGCCGCATCGCCGAAAATCGCCGTGCTGCTGCCCTGCTACAACGAGGAAGCGGCGATCGGCGCGACCGTCGCCGGGTTCAAGGCCGCGCTGCCTGGCGCCGCCATCTACGTTTACGACAACAATAGCCACGACCGCACGCGCGAGGTCGCCACCGAGGCAGGCGCTGTCGTCCGAACCGAGAAGCAGCAGGGCAAGGGCAATGTCGTCCGCCGCATGTTCGCGGACATCGACGCCGACGTCTACGTCATGGCCGACGGCGACCTCACCTACGATCCGGCCGCCGCTCCGGCGATGGTCGACATGCTGCTCGCCGACCAGCTCGACATGGTCGTCGGCACCCGCCGCCACGACGAGAAAAGCGCCTACCGCGGCGGCCACGTGCTCGGGAACCGAATCTTCACCGGCCTCCTCGCCGGTCTCTTCGGGCGCAGCTTCAGCGACATCTTCTCCGGCTATCGGGTCTTCTCGCGCCGCTTCGTCAAAAGCTTCCCCGTGCTTTCCGCGGGGTTCGAGATCGAAACCGAGATGAGCGTCCACGCGCTCGAGCTCCGGATGCCCGTCGGCGAGGTCGAGACCGTTTACGCGGCGCGCCCGGAAGGCTCGCAGTCGAAGCTCTCGACCTATGGCGACGGCTGGCGCATCCTCAAGACGATCTTCAACCTCTACCGCGTCGAGCGGCCGGTGCTGTTCTACGGCGCCATCGGCGAGCTCCTGCTGCTTGCAGCCTTCATCCTCGCGATCCCGCTGGTCCGGACCTATCTACAGACCGGCCTCGTGCCGCGTTTTCCCACGGCGATCCTCGTGACGGGCATGGTGATCGTCGCCGTGCTTTGCCTGTTCGCCGGCCTGATCCTCGACACCGTCACCCGCGGACGGCGTGAGGTGCGGAGGCTGGCCTATCTCTCGCTCAGCGCCCCCGGCAGCGGCGCTTGAACCTTTCGCCGTCCACGCCGATGTAGTCACCACCACAACTCAAGGACCCATCACCCGTGATTGATCATCAGGACATCATCTCGCAGCTCGTCCCCATCGTCATCGAGCAATCCAACCGGGGCGAGCGCAGCTTCGACATTTATTCGCGGCTGCTCCGCGAGCGGATCGTGTTCATCACGGGAGCGATCGAGGACCACATGGCGAGCCTCGTCACCGCCCAGCTGCTCTTCCTCGAGTCCGAGAACCCGAAGAAGGACATCTTCATGTACATCAACTCGCCCGGCGGCGTGGTGACGGCGGGGCTCGCGATCCACGACACGATGCAATATATCCGGCCCAAGATCAGCACCGTCTGCATCGGCCAGGCCGCGTCGATGGGCAGCTTCCTTCTGGCGGCCGGCGAGCCCGGAATGCGCGTCGCGCTGACCAACAGCCGGATCATGATCCACCAGCCGTCGGGCGGCGCCCAGGGCATGGCCGCTGACATCGAGATCCAGGCGCGCGAGATCCTGCGCATGCGCCAGCGCCTGAACGAGCTCTACGCCAAATATACCGGCCAGCCGCTCGAGGAGATCGAGAAGGCAATGGACCGCGACAAGTTCCTGGAGGCCGACGAAGCGAAGGCCTTCGGCCTGATCGACGAGGTCTTCGACAAGCGGCCGGAGCCGGGCGACGACAGCGGCACGGGGCAAGGTGAAGTCACACCCGCTTAACCCTCTTTCCCTTCGCGGGAGAGGGCGCCTCGCCCAAGGAAAGCGGGGAGGGGAGCGTTTGAGCTAATGTCCTCTTTCCACTGTCGACGGACGACTGAAGCTTGGTCAGCGCGTTGCTCTGTGTGTGCAACTTTGCCGGTTTGTCACTGACATGAGGATCTCACCCGAAGAATACGAACGGATGCGCTCGTGGTTGGCGCTGGTGAGCTCCCAGGTTTTCCCGAGAGTCTCAGAAGATGAATCACCCGTCGTCGTTCTCGACAACATCGCTGCACGTTCACCGGCCAAGGCGACCGAGGGTTTAGGCATGGCCATCGGCGACTTGATCGACCTCACAAGTGGATGGTCGGCTGAGCAGATTTCAGCGCTCGACCTCAAACTCGGCGCGGCGCACTTGCCGACACTGACAGAAGTGCGGGCACGGTTCTCCAACGCTGTTCAACGTGTTCTTCGCCGAGGGCGGATCGACGACGAAAGCGAATATCATGCAGTTCGAAATGCTGCTGAGTTCGCGCAAGATAGCGGCCCGCTTTGGCAGCTAATTGCGTCGTATGAAGAGCAACAATCTGCCTAGCCTCTATGGACACGCGGAGAGCACCCATTGCCGACGTAACAGCTTGGTGCAAAGCTCTCTCTGAAATGTCTCGAATGCTTCGTCCCGTAATGTGCTGCTTTCTGCTAGGCTTATGCGCAAATCGATCCATTCCACTTCGGCAGGGATTGGCTGAACACCGATCCCTTCGTTCCACCGTCAACTGCGTCACTCAGGTGCTGTCCAGACGCGGCACCGTCAAAGTGTCTTGGGGAGCAAAGCCCGAGGCTGGGGATGCCCGAGTATTTCTATTCGATGGATCACGAACTCAGCACTCTCGACCGGCAATAACGGTCACGCTCACCGCAGCGCCGGGCCTGACGTCTGTTTGGTTGGATGCTGACGTTCGACGAACAGGCTGGAAGCTCTGGCCAGCCCTTCAGCGCTCTTGCGGAATCGGGGATTGAACGAGGTTGGAGGCTGCTTTTCCGCCCAAACCCCACCTTAAAAAAAAGACCTGTCCTACAGCCCCCGCCACGGAATAACTGAGTCGCCTCCTTTCCCCCGGAGGCACAATGTCCGAACACAAACCATTTCCCCCGGAAGAACTGGCGGGGCAGTTCGACGCGGGATATCACCTTCCAACCGGTGCCAGTCCGCCGCCGCCACGATGGTTGGACGGCCGAGCGGCAGATCGCGTTCGTCGAGAAGCTCGCCGACACGAAAAGCTTCGCCGGCCCCGCTCGATTACGTCCCCTCGCGCAGATGGCGCCCGCGAATCCGACACATCCGACAGTCCTCGCGTGCGCGCGCGCACGCGCGTAGAACTCTCAACTTTGACAACTTTCGCGAGGGGAGGCGGCGCGCGACTCTCGGCCGCGCGCCGGCTGTGGAATCAGGCGGGAGGCTCTCGCGGCCTCGGCCGGACTTACTTCTTCTTGGCTGAGCTGCTCTTGCTGGAGCTCGACTTGCTGCCGCTGCTGCTGCTCTTGGAGGTGGACGAACTCTTCTTCGCGCCGCCGGATTTCGATGCTGCCTTGGCCATGCTGTTCTCCCTTTCCGGGCCGGTAAACTGCCGATTCGGCGCGACGGTTCCGGAACCGGCGCCCGGGCGCCCCTTCCGCGTCATGCGTTCTCCTCTTGTTCTCACGGAACAAATCGGATACGAACACTCTTCCACAGGCGG
>JABFXK010000163.1 GCA_013361785.1 Sphingomonas sp. | reverse complement strand
CGGCGGCACGGCGGTCGCAAGCGACAGGAGGCTGCAGGGCTGCATCACGCTTGTATAGAGCGGCGGAACTGGTCTTTGGTTCAAATATTCACTCCGGCGGAGGCATGATGAACCTGCGTTTGCTGCAATTCGCCGCCGTCCTCGTCCTCGCAGCCTGTGGCAGCTCGGCGCAGACAAGTGCGCAGAATGCCGCCGCTCCGAACGGCCCCGCCAACCTCGACCCGACAGCTCCGCCGTTCACCAGCACCGCCGTAGCGACGTTCGACAATCCGTGGGCGATCGCCTTCCTGCCGGGGACCATGACAGGGATCGTCACCGAGAAGGAAGGTCGCGTCTGGCTGGTCGACACGGCCACCGGCCAAAAGCAGCCGGTGAGCGGAGTTCCGGCTGTGCACCCGGGGGGAACCAACGGTCAGGGCGGGTTGCTCGACGTCGTGGTCTCGCCCCACTTCGCGCAGGACCGCTTCGTCTATCTCACTTACTCGGAGCCGTCGCCGAACGGTGGGAGCGGGCTGGCGCTGGCGCGGGCGCGGCTCGCCCGCGGAACTGCGCCGGCACTCCAGCAGCTTGAGGTGATCTGGCATGATCCTGCGGGTGGCGATGGCGGCCAGTTTGGCGGAATCGTCGTGTTCGCGCCGGACGGAAAGTCGCTGTTCCTGACATCGGGGGAACGGCAGCGCTTCACGCCAGCGCAGGACGCGAGCCAGCCGCTCGGCAAGATCCTGCACCTGACCCTCGGCGGGAAACCGGCAGCGGGAAATCCATGGGCTGGAAAGGTGGGCGCTGCGACGGTGACTGTCACCGATCCCCCGGAGGACAGCGAAGCGGCGAGGAATACGACTGGGCGGCAGGTCAGGTGGCCGGGGCCGAACCTCACTCCGGCCGAGACGTGGACGCTCGGTCATCGCTGCCAGTACGGACTCGCCTTTGCTCCCGACGGCCGGCTGTGGGAGACCGAAATGGGCCCCCGCGGCGGCGACGAGCTCAATCTCATCGAGCGCGCGAAAAACTATGGATGGCCGCTGGTCTCCGAGGGCAAGAATTACAACGGCGTGCCGATCCCGAAGCCGTCGACGCGCGCCGACCTCGTGCCGCCAAAGCTCTTCTGGGTTCCGTCGATCGCGCCGACCAGCCTGCTGATCTACACCGGTAGTCTATTCCCGCAGTGGAAAGGCGACGGCTTCATCGGAGCGCTCGCGGGCAAGGCGCTGATCCACGTGCGCATCCGCGGCGACCAGGCGAGCAAGCTCGAGCAATGGGACATGGGCCGCCGGATTCGCTTCGTCGGTCAGGGCCCGGACGGCGCGATCTATCTGCTCGAGGACGGAAGCGGTGGACGGCTGCTCAGGCTGACTCCCGCCCGGGCGCGCCGGTAACGCAAGTAATAGGGCCGGCGTCCCTCGCGTCGGGATTTCGCGCCGTAGCGCGTTTCGATCCATCCGCTGGGAGGCTCGAGGAAGTCGCTCGGCCGGTCGGCGAGCCATTCGAACTGAAGCGCGTGCCGCTGCATCACCATCAGCGACCAGGTGAGATAGGTCGGGTCGTCGGTCGCGAGCCGGAACTCACCGCCGGCCTTCAGCTTCGCCGCGAAGAGGTCGACCGGGCGGTCGTTGACCATCCGCCGCTTTGCGTGCCGCGCCTTGGGCCAGGGATCGGGGTGCAGCAGGTAGAGGAAACTGAGCGAACCATCGGGCAGCCGCTGCAGGACCTCCAGCGCATCGCCGCGCCACAGGCGCACGTTGCGCAGCTGCTTCTCCCGGATATGCGCGAGCGCGGCCGCCACACCGTTGAGGAATGGCTCGGCACCGATGAAGCCATGGTCCGGCAGCATGTCCGCGCGGTTCGCGAGATGCTCGCCCGAACCGAATCCGATCTCGAAATGCAGCGGCCGCTCGTCGCCGAACAACAGATTCGACGTGATCTCGCCTTCCGCGGGCACTTCGATCTGCGGCAATAGCGTGTCGACCAGTTCCTGCTGCCCCTTTCGCAGCTTGTGGCCGCTCGACCGCCCATAAAGCCGGTTGAGGGTCAGCGGATCGCCGGACTTGAACGCGGTCATCGCCCGCGTCGCTACCGGCACCCTTCCGTTGCGGCAACGCCGGTGTGGAACTTCGCGGTCGTTTCGGCGTCGACGCGCCGCCGGGGGGGCGGTGAGGAAGCACCAATGAACGTCGGCAACGAGCACAGCAGGTCGTACTGGATGAACGAGACGCCGGTCATCCAGTCATCTCCGCTCGGGCAGGATGATCAATGCGACGTGGTGATCGTCGGCGCCGGCATCGCAGGCCTCTCCACCGCTTACGAGCTCGCCCGCTGCGGCCGCTCGGTGGTGGTGATCGACCGCGGGGAGATCGGGACGGGGATGACCGCCCGGACCACCGCCCATCTCGCGACGGAGCTCGACGACTTTTACTCCGAGCTGATCCGCGTTCGCGACGAGGACGAGGCGCGGATCTTCCACGACAGCCAGGTCGCCGCGGTCAACCGGATCGAGGCGATCTGCCGCGACGAGGACATCGACTGCGACTTCCGCCGCCTCGACGGCTTTCTGATCCCCACCGACAATGGTCCGATCAGCGACCTGCAGGAGGAATTCGAGGCCTGCCGCAAGATCGGCGCCGAGGTGGAATGGGCCGATCGTGCGCCTGTGCCGGGCCTCGACACCGGCCGCTGTCTGCGGTTCCCGAACCAGGGCCGCTTTCATCCGACCCGCTACCTTGCAGGTCTGGCGCGCGCGATCCTGAGCCGGGGCGGACGCATCTATTCGAACACCGCCTACGTCGATCACGACGACAATGAAGACGGCGTCCGGATCAAGACCGAAGCGGGGCCGTCCATTCGCGCGAAAGCGGCAGTGTTCGCGACCAATTCTCCGGTGAATGCGTCGGTCGCGATCCACACCAGGCAAATCCCGGACCGTACCTATGTGATCGCCGCTCGAGTGCCGAAGGGCTCGGTCCCGGACGTGCTGCTGTGGGATACTTACGAGGCCTATCATTATGTGCGCATTCAAGAGGTCGACGGCGGGCACGACCTGCTCATTGTCGGCGGCGAGGATCATCGCTCGGGCGAGGTCGACGACGCCGACCAGCGCTTCGCGCGGCTCGCGGAATGGACCCGGAAGCGCTACCCGATGTTCGGCGATGTCGAGTTCAGCTGGTCCGGCCAGGTTCTCGAGCCGGCGGATTTCATGCCTTACTCCGGGCGCAGCCCCGGCAGCGACAATGTCTATCTCCACACCGGCGACAGCGGGCAGGGGATCACCAACGGAGTCGCGGGAAGCCTCGCGATCGCGGCTTTGATTCTCGGCGAGGGCAGCCGCTTTGCCGATGTGCTGGACCCAGGTCGCAAGTCCCTCACGTCGACGACGAGTCTCGCGGAACTCGCGCGCGGTCAGGCCGGAGTGATCGCCAACTTCACCGAATATGTCCGTCCTGGCGAGGTCAAATCAGTCGATGAGCTCGAGCCGGGCGAAGGCGCGATCATGCGCGACGGGCTGCACAAGATCGCGGTGTACAAGGGCACCGACGGCGCGATTACGCGCCGCTCCGCCGTTTGCACGCACGTCGGCTGCATCGTTCACTGGAACAGTTTCGAGAAGTGCTGGGACTGCCCCTGTCACGGATCGCAGTTCGCTCCGAACGGCGACGTGCTGAACGGCCCTGCGGTCAACTCATTGGCCGCAGTCGATGATTCGGACTGTCACGAAAAACCAGGCGGCCATGCGTCAACCGTTGAGAGCGCCTGAGATCATGGTGCGAGCCAGCGGAACCATTTCGTTTCTGAAAAGATAAACAGGCGGCAGCAGGAGGAAACGCCATGGCAACGCGCAATGAGGGTCCTCACGACCATCCCCAAAGCACTGCGAAGATCGCGGGGCATCCGATCCATCCGATGCTGATCCCGTTCCCGATCGTGTGCTTCATCGGCGTACTCGTCACCGATATCGTTTATCTCAACAATTACATGCACGGTTGGGCGACCGCATCGCGTTATCTGCTCGCGGTTGGCATCGTCATGGCCCTTCTCGCGGCGCTTGCCGGGCTCACCGATTTCTTCGGCGACAAGCGGATTCAGGGCTCGGACGCGGTCAAGCACATGCTCGCCAACGTGACGGCGGTGGTGCTGGAGATCATCAACCTGTTCCTTCGCCTCCACAATGACGCGGCGATCGGACGCATTGGCGTCTATTTGTCGGCGATCGTCGTGCTGATCCTGGTCTACAGTGGATGGAAGGGCGGCGACCTCGTCTTCCGCCACGGCATCGGCGTACGGGACAGCGCCCCTTAAGCGTCAGGCGTCGACTGCGGCTTTCAGGTCCTCGACCAGGTCGACGCGCTCCCACGGGAAGAACTCCCCTTCCGCCTTGCGGCCGAAGTGCCCGTAGGCCGCGGTCGGCTCGTAGATCGGCTTGTTGAGGCCCAGGTGCGTGCGGATCCCGCGGGGGGTCAGGCCGCCAAGCTTGCCGATGCGGCCGATCGCAGCCTCGATCCGCTCGTCGCCGACCGTTCCGGTGCCGTGAGTGTCGACATAGAGCGAAAGCGGCTCGGAAACGCCGATCGCATACGCGAGCTGGATCGTGCAGCGCGTCGCGAGGCCCGCGGCCACGATGTTCTTGGCGAGATAGCGGGCGGCATATGCGGCCGAACGATCGACCTTGGTCGGGTCCTTGCCCGAAAAGGCGCCGCCGCCGTGGGGCGCCGCGCCACCATAGGTATCGACGATGATCTTTCGGCCGGTGAGGCCGGCGTCGCCGTCGGGGCCGCCGATCTCGAAGCTGCCCGTCGGATTGATGTGATAGACGGTCTCGTTGCCGAGCAGCTGCGCGGGAAGCACGCGGGCGACAACGCCCTTCACGTAGGCGTGGAGTTCCGCCTGCTTCTCCCCCTTGTCGTAGCCCGGCTTGTGCTGCGTCGAAACGACGATGGCGGTCGCCTTGGTGGGCTTGCCCTCCTCGAAGCGAAGCGTGACCTGGCTCTTGGCATCGGGCTCCAGAAAAGGCGCCGCGCCCGAGTGGCGGTCGCTCGCCATCTCCATCAGGATCTTGTGGCTGTAATCGAGCGTGGCGGGCATGAGGTCCGGAGTTTCGTCGCAGGCGAAGCCGAACATGATTCCCTGGTCGCCCGCGCCCTCCTCCTTGTTCTCGCCGGCATCGACGCCCTGCGCGATATGCGCCGACTGCGGGTGCAGGTTGTTCTCGAAGCGAAAGGTGTTCCAGTGGAAGCCGCTCTGCTCGTAGCCGATCCGCTTCACGACGCCCCGAACGGCTTCCTCGATCTCCTTTTCGACGCCGGGAGCCCAGTTTCCATCGCGGTCCATGATCCCTTCGCCGCGGATCTCGCCGGCAAGAACGACGGTGTTGGTCGTGGTCATGGTCTCGCACGCGACCCGCGCTTCGGAATCCTTGCTGAGGAACAAATCGACGATCGCGTCGGAGATCTGGTCTGCGACCTTGTCCGGATGCCCTTCGGAAACGGACTCGGAGGTGAAGAGAAAGTTGCTGCTGCGCATGGGATGAAGAAAACCTCGATATCAGGATATAAAGAAGTCTTTATATGACGCCTCTAGCGGCGCTTGCGCCCAAGCACAATGCCGCCCGCGATGAGCAGGAATCCGAGCAGGATCGGGATCACGTTGCCGAAGCGCGCGAACAGCGGCGCGGAAGTGGCTGCCGGCGGGAGCACGGAGTCGATCACGCCCGCGGTTCGCCATGGAAGCGACTTCACGACATTGCCGCGCCCGTCGATCACCGCGCTGATGCCGGTCGGAGTGGCGCGAAGCACCGGCAGACCTTCCTCGGCGGCGCGAAGCCGCGCCTGGGCGAGATGCTGCGGCGGGCCCCAGGATCCGTACCAGGCGTCGTTTGAGGCATTGAAGATGAAATCGGGCCGGTTCCGCTCGTCGACCACGTGGCCCGAAAAGATGATTTCGTAGCAGACGTCGAACCCCACCTTGCCCCATTCGCCGCCGAGGTCGACCGAGCGCGGCCCCGGTCCCGACAGAAAATCCATGTCGCCCGGTGCCAGCCGCGACAGGCCCACTGCCGACATGAGCGGCCGCATCGGCAGATATTCGCCGTAAGGCACGAGGTGGGACTTGTCGTAGCGGGCGACGATGCGGCCGCCCGGAGCCAGCACGAAGATGCTGTTCGTTGCGCCAGTCACGTCCGCTCCGTTGCGCGAAAAGACCGCGAGGCCGCCGGTCAGGAGCAGGTCGCTGGGGCCGAGCAAAGATGCGGGCCAGGTCCGCTGATAGGCGGCCAGAGGCTCGCCAGCGTTGCGCTGGTCCTGAAGCGGGCTGGTGATCGCGGCTTCAGGCCAGAGCAGAAGCCGGGGCTCGCCGGCCGGCTGGCCGGAGAGGCTCGAAAAGCGCCGCGCCGCCTCTTGCTCGAACCCAGGTCGCCACTTGTCGCCTTCGCCGATGTCCGGTTGGACGATACGCAGGTTGCGGATCGTCAGCGGATCGGGCGGGACTCGGGACGAGGGAAGCAGCCACAGGAACGCGGAGGCGGCGAGGATCACCACCAGCGGAAGCCACTTGCGATAATATTCGAGCCAGATCGCGCCGCCGAGCAGGACCACCAGCCCTGAAAGTCCGTAGGTGCCGATGAGTGGAGTGACTCCGATCAGCGGAGTCGGAGCAAGCGCGGCCGCTGCGGGGTTCCAGGGAAAGCCGGTGAAGATCGTCCCACGGAGCCATTCGCTGATCGCCCACGCGCCTCCGAGGACGTTGACCATGACGACGCGGTCGTCGCGTCCGAAACGCCAGGCTATTCCCGTCGCGATCGCCGGATAGATGGCGAGGTACAGCGAGAGCAGAACCACCGCGACCCAGCCGAGCCACGGCGGCATCGCCGATTGAAAGGTGAAAGCGGTCGCGAGCCAGTTGAGCCCGACTACGAACTGACCAAGCCCGAACAGCCAGCCCAGCAGCAGGCTGCGGCCGAGGGATTTCGTGCGGTCGAGCAGCTCGCATAGCGCCGCGAAGGCGACGAGCAGAAGCGGCCACCAGCCGACCGGCTCGAACCCGAATGCGGACACCGCCCCGGCGATGAAAGCATAAAGCAAGTATAGCATCGCAGGTGCTGGCTAGCGGTTACGCAGCGCTAACGAAAGCCTCGACAAAGGGCTCGTCCCCTTGCAGGGCAGAAGCATGAGCCTGCCGCCATTCCACCTTGCCTTTCCCGTGGATGATCTCGCCGCCGCGCGCCGCTTTTACGGCGAGCTGCTCGGTTGCCCCGAAGGGCGCAGCGCCGAGGAGTGGATCGACTTCGACCTCTACGGCCACCAGATCGTCGCGCATCTCGCGCCGGACGCCGCCCGCGCGCGAGCGACCAATCCCGTTGACGGCGACGACGTGCCGGTGCCGCATTTCGGGATCGTCCTTCCGATGGAGCAGTGGAAGACGCTTGCCGGGCGGCTGGAGCAGGCGGGCGTCGAGTTCGTGATCGAACCCACGATCCGCTTCGAAGGCCAGCCGGGGGAGCAGGCGACGATGTTCTTCCTCGACCCCGCCGGCAACGCGCTCGAGTTCAAGGCCATGACCGACCCGGCGAAGCTGTTCGCCAGGAACTAGACAGTTTGCGCGTCCGCCGCGGGTGCGTGGAGCCGTACCCGAACGACCCGCCTAGGGTCGGAGTCGACGGCTTCAAATTTCCACCCCGATGAGTGAGTCACGCATTCGCCTTTGGCCGGAATGTGGCCGGCGAGCAGGAATACGAGCCCGCCGAGCGTGTCCACTTCGTCCTCATTGGAGGAGAGTCGCGGATCGACCGATTGTGCCAGCTCCTCCAGCTCGATCCGCGCATCGGCTTCCCACAGGCCGTCGTCGAGCATGGTCAGCATCGCCGCTTCGGCGTCGTCGTGCTCGTCCTCGATTTCACCGACGATCTCCTCGACGACATCTTCGATGGTGACCAGCCCTTCGGTTCCACCGAACTCGTCGACGACGATGGCGAGGTGGATGCGTTCCGCACGCATCCGCGCAAGCAGATCGATCACGCCCATGGATTCGGGGACGAACAGAGGCTCGCGCATCAATGCCTCCAATGAGCGGTCGCGGGACGGGTCGACGCTGGCGACGAACACGTCCTTGATGTGCACCATGCCCGTCACTTCATCGAGGCTGTCGCCATAGACAGGAAGGCGGCTGTGTCCGGCATCGACGAAGGCTCGAACCAACTCGTCGAAACCGATGTCGCTCGGCACCGCCATGATGTCGCCTCGGGTCACGCAGATGTCGCCCGCGGTCTGCTCGCCGAAGTGAAGCAGGTTGCGGAGCATCTGGCGCTCGGCAGCCGAAAGGTCGCCAGCGGCGGGTACGGAGCCCTCGCTCTCCTCCGCCTCGTCGATCGCCTCCTCGATCTCCTCGCGAAGCGTCGGTTCGGAATCCTCGCCGAAGATCAGGTAGCGCATGCCGCGCCAAAGGCGGGAGCCGCTGTCGTCGCCGCGTGTCGCCATCAGGCGGGGATCCCGTAAGGATTGGCGATTCCGAGCCGCTTCAGCGCCCGCACCTCGCGCGCTTCCATGTCGGCGGCGTCGCGGTCGTTGTGATGATCATAGCCGAGCAGGTGGAGCGTTCCGTGCACGACCAAATGCGTGACGTGGTCTTCGACGCTTACGTCCTTCTCCGCGGCTTCACTCTCGCAGATGCCGCGCGCTACGATGATATCGCCGAGCAACAGTTCACTCTGCACAAGATTTGCCCTGCTCAAATCGTGCTCGTCGGTCATCGGAAATGAAAGGACGTTGGTCGGCTTGTCCTTCCCGCGCCACTTCGCGTTCAGCGCCTGGACCTCGTCATTTCCGGTCAGGGTAACGGAAATCTCGATCGGCCGATCGGCATCGGCGATTTCGGGATAATCGCTTTCGGCGATCGCGGCCTGGGCAGCCTTGCGAACCAGCGGCAGCCAGGAGCGGCTACTGTCCCATTCCTCATCGCTGTCGAGTGCAATCTCGAGCATCAGGCCCCCGGACCCTCATAGGCGTCCACGATGCGCCCGACCAGCGGATGGCGAACGACGTCCGCGGCCGTGAACCGAATGACTGAGATACCCTTGATCCCACTCAGCCGATCGACCGCGTCCGCGAGTCCCGACTTCGACGGATCGGGGAGGTCGACTTGATAGGGGTCGCCGCAGATCACCATCCGGCTGCGCATTCCGAAGCGCGTCAGGAACATCTTCATCTGCAGCGGCGTGGTGTTCTGCGCCTCATCGAGGATGATGAAGGCGTCGTTGAGCGTCCGCCCCCGCATGAAGGCGAGCGGCGCGATCTCGATCTCCCCCGAGGCGATCCGCCGCTCGACCTGCTCGGTCGGAAGCATGTCGTAGAGCGCGTCGTACAAAGGCCGGAGATAGGGATCGACCTTCTCCTTCATGTCACCGGGGAGGAAGCCGAGCCGCTCGCCGGCCTCAACGGCGGGTCGCGAGAGGATCAGCCGGTCGACGCTTCCGCTGATCAGCTGGGACACGGCCTGCGCGACCGCGAGATAGGTTTTGCCGGTGCCGGCAGGGCCGAGGCCGAAGATCATCTCGTCGCGGGCAAGCGCCTCCATGTACGGAGTCTGCATCGCCGAGCGGGGGACGATCGTCTTCTTGCGCGTTCGGATCATGACCCGCGGCGCGGAGGTCACTTCCTCCTGGATGATTCCGTCGAGGTTCGGCTGCGCGGCCATGCCGAGCACCGCCTCGACCGCTTCCGCGTCGACGTCATGGCCGCTGTCGAGACGATTGTAGAGGCCGATCAGCACGTCACGGGCGCGGGCAGCGGCGTCGGGGTCGCCCTCGATCTGAACGCGGTTGCCGCGCGCGGCGATGTGGACTCCGAGTCGCTGCTCGATGGTGATCAGGTGGCGGTCGTAATCGCCGAACAAGGGACCGAGCAGATAGGGCTGCTCGAACTCGATCTCGAGCCGGGCGCGGTCCGGCACTGCGGCGAGGTCGCGGCGGGCCATTAGGCTGCCACTTTCTGGCTGACCGCGCCGCTCATGCTGTTCGGCCCTGCGCCGACGAGGGTCACGTCGACGATCTCGCCCGGAAGCGCAGCGGTGTCGACATGCACCGATTGAAGCCACGGCGAGCGGCCGATCATCTGGCCCTCGTGCCTGCCCTTCCGCTCGATCAGAATCTGAGTCTCCACACCGACCTTCGAGCGGTTGAACGCCAGCTGGTGCGCGTTGATCCGCGCCTGCAGGCGCTGGAGCCGATCGTCCATGATTTCCCGCGGAATCTGGTCCTCCATTGTCGCCGCCGGAGTGCCCGACCGCGCGCTATATTTGAACGAATAAGCCGCCGCGTAGCCGACGGCGTCAACCATCCGCAGCGTGTCGTCGAAATCCTCGTCCGTCTCGCCCGGAAAGCCGACAATGAAGTCGCCGGAGAGCGCGATGTCCGGCCGTGCCGAGCGCATTTTCTCGATGGTCTCGAGATAGGATTCCGCCGTGTGGCTGCGGTTCATCGCCTTAAGGATGCGGTTGCTTCCCGACTGCACCGGCAGGTGGAGGTAAGGCATCAGCTTGTCGACCTCGCCGTGTGCGGCGATCAGATCGTCGGTCATGTCGGCGGGATGACTGGTCGTGTAGCGGATCCGCTCAAGGCCATCGATTGAGGCGAGCGAGCGGATGAGGTCCGCGAGGCCGCGGCACTCATGCGCCCAGGCGTTCACGTTCTGCCCGAGCAGCACGATCTCCCGCGCACCCCCTGCGACGAGCGACTGGGCTTCCTCGACGATGTCGCTCCACGGGCGCGAAATCTCGGCGCCACGTGTATAGGGCACGACGCAATAGGTGCAGAATTTGTCGCAGCCTTCCTGAACGGTGAGGAAGGCGCTCGGGTTCGCCCGCCGCCGCGGCGGGAACGCATCGAACTTGCTGAGCGGCGGAAGATCGGTGTCGACGGGCCGAGCACCGCGCGATGCCTCTGCCACCATCTCCGGCAGGCGGTGGTACACCTGCGGACCTACGACGATGTCGATCATCTGCGAGCGGCGCTTCGCTTCGGCGCCCTCCGCCTGCGCGACGCAACCGGCGAGCGCGATCAGCGGCTTCGACCCGTCCTCGCGCCGCAGCCGGCCGATATCGGAATAGGCTTTCTCGGCCGCTTTCTCGCGGATGTGGCAGGTGTTGAGCACAACGAGATCGGCGTCGTCCGCTTCGGCGGCCGTCATCCCTTCAGCGCCGAGCAGCTCGGCCATGCGCCCGCCGTCATAGACGTTCATTT
>JABFXK010000250.1 GCA_013361785.1 Sphingomonas sp. | reverse complement strand
TTTCAAACAAAATCACGAGGAGAAGGCACACAGCCGCATAAATCGCGAGGAACAGCCACTTGCGCTCGACCACCCTGCCGACGTTGCCGACATACCAGTGGATCGTCCGGTCGAAGCCGCTGTTGAATTTTTGCCTGGCCGTTTCGATTCCGTGAGCAAGCGCCGGCGCCTTCCGGCCAAGCCAGGTCTCCTCGACGCTTGCATGCTTGCGCCGAAGGACTGCTGCGGCCAGCGAAGGACTGAAGGTGATTGCAAGCAGCACCGACAGCGCCATCGCCGACACGATCGTCGCCGAGAACTGACGGTAGATAACCCCGGTCGATCCGCCGAAGAAGACCATCGGCAGGAACACGGCAGACAGAACCAGCGCGATCGCCACGAGGGCCATCTGGATCTGGCTCATCGAGACGATCGTCGCTTCCTTGGTCGTGAGCTCGGGCTGGTCGTGGAGGATTCGTTCGACATTCTCGACAACGACGATCGCGTCATCGACGAGGAGGCCGACCGCGAGCACCAGGCCGAAAAGCGTCAGCGTGTTGATCGAGAAGCCGAGGATGTAGAGCATCCCGAACGTGCCCAGCAGCACGACCGGAATGGCGATTCCCGGGATCAGGGTCGCTCGCCAGCTCTGAAGAAAAACGAACATCACGAGAATGACGAGCGCCATGGCCTCGGCCAGCGTCTTCACCACTTCGATCACCGAGAGCCGGATGAAATCCGAGCTGTCGTTCGCATAAGCGACGCGATAGCCCGCGGGCAGGCGCGGTGCTGCCCGCGCCATGTACGCCTTGACCAGCTTTGATGTGCTGAGGGCATTCGCGCCGGGATCGAGGAAAATGCCGATGCCGGCTCCCGGATGGCCGTTGATCCTGATCCGCGCGGAATAATTGTCGGCTCCAAGATCGACCCGTGCCACGTCGGACAGCAGCACCCGCGCGCCCGACGGGTCGGACTTCAGGATGATGTTTCGGAACTGCTCGGGAGTCTGCAACCGCGACTGCGCGGTAACGGTCGCATCCAGCTCCTGCCCCTCCGGCTGCGGCATACCGCCGATCTCGCCCGCAGCGACCTCGACGTTCTGCGTCTGGATCGCGCTGACGACGTCGCTCGGCATGAGATGGAAGCTCTGGAGCTTGTTCGGATCGAGCCAGATGCGCATGGCATATTGCGACCCAAAGACGTTGACGTCTCCGACACCGGAGATGCGGGAGAGATCGTCCTGGATGTTGGTAGCGAGCCAGTCCGAAACATCGACATTCGTGCTCTTGTCGGTCGAATCATAGACTCCGACGATCATCAGGAAGTCGGGTGAGCCCTTGGTGACGGTTACGCCTTGTTGCTGGACAGCAGCCGGAAGTCGCGCAACGGCGGACTGCACCTTGTTCTGCACCTGCACCTGAGCGATGTCGGGTGACACCGTCTTGTCGAAAACCGCGCTGATCGACACCGAGCCGCGAGAGCTCGAGGACGAGCTGAAATAGAGGAGCCCATCCAGTCCCGTCAGCGATTGCTCGATGACTTGGGTGACGCTCGTCTCGAGCGTTTCGGCCGATGCGCCGGGATAGTTTGCGCGAATACTGATCTGGGTCGGGGCGACGTCCGGATATTGAGCGACCGGAAGCGAGAAGATCGCCCCGATGCCACCGAGCATGATGATGATCGCCAGAACCCAGGCAAAGATCGGCCGTTCGATGAAGATCCGCGACATCGGTCAGCCCCGACGCCGGCTCGCGTTCATCGCCTTTAGAGCCCCCGGTGGCGGCGCCTGCACCCTTTGTGGGGAACTTGCCGGCACCGGCTTGATCGGAGCACCGTCCTTGACGCTGCCGAGACCCTGCGTGATCACCTTCTCGCCCGGCGCGAGGCCCTCAGTCACGACCCAGTAGGGTCCCAGGGTCTGAGCTGTGACGACGGTGCGTTGCACGGCGCGGTTACCCGGCCCGACGACATACAGAGTCGCATTCCCCTGCGGATCGCGCGAGATCGCCTGCTGCGGAACGAGGAACGCCGACGTATCGATCGCCTGAGCGAATTGCGCACTCACCGACATTCCCGGAAGCAAGATCGACTGCGGATTCGGGAAAACGGCCCGAAGGGTCACGGTCCCGGTGTTCTGGTCGACGACGACCTGACTGAATTGAACCTTCCCGGTGAAGCCATAGTCGCTTCCATCCGGAAGCTTGAGGCGGACCTGCGCCGACGTCGCGACGATACCGCCCTGGGTCATTGCCCGCCGTAGCGCGAGCAGGTCGGAGGCCGATTCCTGTATGTCGACATAAACCGGGTCCAGCCGCGTAATGGTGGTCAGCGCGTCCGGCTGATTGGCGGTCACCAGCGCACCTTCGGTCACGTTGGACAGACCCACGCGTCCGCTGATCGGCGCGGGGACGCGGGTGAATCGCTGGTTGATCCGCGCCGTTCGCAGAGCTGCCGAGTTCTGGGCTACTGCGGCATCCGCCTGCCGCGCCTGGGCGACCGCGTTGGTATAATCCTGCTTCGAGATCGCCTGTTGTTTGACGAGCGGCGCATAACGGCTGGCGAGCGTACGCGCAGCCACGCTCTGTGCCCGGGCGCTCTGCAAGTTCGCCTCGGCTTGGGCGGCCTGCGCGTTATAGATGCTGGGATCGATCTGATAGAGCGTCTGCCCCTGGCGAACGAAGGATCCCTCCTGGAACATGCGCCGCAGGATCACACCGTTCACTTGCGGGCGCACGTCGGAGATCTGGTAGGCGGCGACGCGTCCGGGAAGCTGCTGTTCTAGCGGGGCGCTGCCCTGCTGGATCACGATATAGCCCACCGTGGGCGTGCCGTTGCGCCCTCCACGCCCGCCGCGGCCGCCGTGACCCTGCGGATCCTGTCCGCTGCCACATGCCGCAAGCAGCAGTGCCAGGCCGATCAAAGAAGCGGGTTTCACGGTGTCGCGCCTTTGCGCCTGCCGCCGCGGACTGCACGTGGGGCGCGCGCTTGGGCTGCGAACATGACGATTGCC
>JABFXK010000273.1 GCA_013361785.1 Sphingomonas sp. | reverse complement strand
CGCCGACGCGATGCTGGAGTTCGAGTTCAACGAGGAGCTTCGCTCGACCAGCGCCGAGGATTTCGTCGACGACCTGCTCGCGAAGCGCATCGGCGCGGCCGCTGTGGTGACCGGCGACGACTTCGGTTTCGGCAAGGGCCGCACCGGCAATGTCGAGGTGCTGAAGAGGCTGGCGGCCGAGCGAGGGATCGCGGCGGAAGCGGTCGCTCCGGTGGTGCTCGACGGCGTGCGCGTATCCTCCGGCCGGATCCGCGAAGCGCTCGTCGCCGGCGATACCGCGACGGCGACGCACCTGCTGACCCGCGACTTCACGATCGAGGGCGTGGTCGAGCGCGGCGACGCGCGCGGGCGCGAGCTCGGCTATCCGACGGCGAACCTCAGCCTCGGCGATTACCAGCGGCCGAAGTACGGCATCTATGCGGTGCGGGTGACGCTCGACGTTGGGTCCGAGCATCCGGGGGTTGCAAGCCTCGGCGTGCGCCCGACGTTCGAACCGCCGCGGGAGCTGCTCGAGGCGCACCTGTTCGACTTCGACGGCGACCTCTACGGCCGCAAGATCGGCGTCGCGCTGCACGCCTTCATCCGCGAGGAACGCAAATTCGAGAGCGCGGACGCGCTCGTTGCGGAGATGCGGAACGACGAAGCGCAGGCGCGGCATCTGCTCGCACTCGACTGATCCTCCAATTTGCAATCTGATGAGTGACCGCTAGAGCCGCGGCGACCATGGCCGACGCCCCTGCCAAGACCGATTACCGTTCGACCGTCTTCCTTCCCAAGACCGACTTTCCGATGAAGGCCGGGCTGCCGCAGAAGGAGCCGGCGATCCTTGCTCGCTGGGAGAGCGAGGGGCTGTACCATCGCATCCGCGAGGCGCGTCAGGGGCGCGAGAAGTTCATCTTCCACGACGGCCCGCCCTACGCCAACGGCGACATCCACATCGGGCACGCGCTCAACCACACGATCAAGGACATGGTCGTTCGAACGCAGACCCTGCTGGGCAAGGACGCGCCCTATGTGCCCGGCTGGGACTGCCACGGCCTCCCGATCGAGTGGAAGGTCGAGGAGCAGTATCGCAAGAAGAAGCTCAACAAGGACGAGGTGCCGGTCAAGGAGTTCCGTGCCGAGTGCCGCGCTTATGCCCAGCATTGGGTCGACGTCCAGCGCGAGCAGCTGAAGCGGCTCGGCGTCAGCGCCAACTGGGCCAAGCCCTACCTGACAATGAACTTCCACGCGGAGGCGACGATCGTCTCGGAGCTGTTCAAGTTCGCCGAGACCGGACAGCTCTACCGCGGCGCCAAGCCGGTGATGTGGTCGCCAGTCGAGAAGACCGCGCTGGCCGAGGCCGAGATCGAATATGAGGACATCGTCTCGACCCAGATCGATGTCGCGTTCGAGATCGTCGAGAGCCCGATCCCGGAGCTGGTCGGCGCTTATGCGGTGGTGTGGACGACCACGCCGTGGACGATCCCGGTCAACCAGGCGATCGCCTACAATTCAGAGGTTGAGTATCGGATTGTCGATTGCTGGCTGTCTTTCGGACCCGACGATACCGAGGGTGGAACAGGGATGGCGCGCATCTGCAGTTCGCAACCTTGGTTCTATGATCGCCAGCGTTTCATTGTAGCCGCCGACCTGGTTTCCAGCTTCGAAGCCCGCTTGAATCATCAGCTGGCGAATATCGATGTCTCCGACTTGGGCATCGATCGCGTGCGTTTCGCGCTGGACCCAGCGACGGACGATGACGGCAAGCCGTTAGCGCACCAGTCACTAAAGGGCTCCGACCTCGCCGGCACCATGGCCCGCCACCCGATGCACAAGCTCGGCGGCTTCTTCGCCAGGCCGCGGCCGTTCCTTGCCGGCGACTTCGTCACGACCGATCAGGGCACGGGCCTCGTCCACATGGCACCCGATCATGGCGAGGACGATTTCGAGCTGTGCCGCGCCAACGGCATCGATCCGGTGTTCGCGGTCGATGCGGGCGGCTTCTACCGGCCCGACTGGCTGTGGCTCGGCGGCCAGGGCAGCGTCATCAACAACAAGTTCAACGCGCCCGACGGGCCGATCAATTCGGACTTGCGCGAGGCCGGGGCGCTTCTGTCGGCGGGCGAGTTCCGGCACTCCTACCCGCATTCGTGGCGGTCGAAGGCGAAGGTCATCTACCGCTGCACCCCGCAATGGTTCATCGCGATGGACAAGCCGCTGCCGCACCTCTCCGCCGAGAGCCGCGCCGAGCAGCGCTGGGACAATGAGGGGGGCTCTGTCCCTTCACCCTCTCCCCTCGAGGGAGAGGGTCGACTCAGCGCAGCTGAGCGGGGTGAGGGCCTGTCCGATGGTCACCCTCACCCTTCCGTCGCTTCGCGGCTCCCTCCCTCTCGCTCGAGGGGAGAGGGGCCCACCCTCCGCTCCCTCGCCATGAACGCCATCGCCGACACCCGCTTCATCCCCGAGAAGGGCCGCAACCGCCTGGGGTCGATGGTCGAGGGGCGGCCGGACTGGGTGATCAGCCGACAGCGCGCGTGGGGCGTGCCGATCGCGCTGTTCGTCGAGCGCAAGTCGGGCGAGCTGCTGGTCGACCGCGAGGTGAACCAGCGCATCGTGGACGCGATCGGAGAGCAGGGCGTGGACGCGTGGGACGCGGAGAACGCGGCGGCGTTCCTCGGCAACCGCAACCCCGACGAATATGAGATGGTCACCGACATTCTCGACGTCTGGTTCGACAGCGGCTGCACGCACGTCTTCACGCTCGAGAGCGGCCACTGGCCGGACGAGCGCTGGCCTGCGGACATCTACGTCGAGGGCTCCGACCAGCATCGCGGCTGGTTCCAGTCGTCGCTGCTCGAAAGCTGCGGCACGCGCGGCCGCGCGCCTTACGACGCACTGTTGACCCACGGCTTCACGATGGATGCCAAGGGCATGAAGATGTCCAAGTCGCTGGGCAACACGATCAGCCCCATCGACCTGATGAAGGAATATGGCGCGGACATCCTGCGGCTGTGGGCGCTCAGCGTCGACTTCACCGAGGACCACCGGATCGGCAAGGAAATCCTCGCCGGGGTCGCCGACCAGTATCGCAAGCTGAGGAACACGTTCCGCTACCTGCTCGGCGCGCTCGACGGGTTCGGCGAGCAGGAAAGGCTGGAGGACATGTCGGCCTTCCCCGAGCTCGAGCGCTACATGCTCCACCTGACGGCGAAGCTCGACCAGGTGCTGCGCAACGCGGTGGATGATTATGATTTCAACACCTACGTCCGCGCACTGACCGACTTCTGCAACGAGGACCTCTCCGCCTTCTTCTTCGATATCCGCAAGGACGTGCTCTATTGCGAGACGGACCTCGAGACCGGGTTCGAGACCGAGCGGCGGCGGGCGTACCGGACCGTGCTCGACACCCTGTTCCATGCGCTGGTGCGGTGGCTGTCGCCGGTGCTGGTGTTCACAGCTGAGGAAGTGTGGGCGACGCGCTTTCCGGATGGCGGTTCGGTGCACCTGCTCGAATGGCCCGTGGTGCCGCAGGTGGACGCGGACGAGGCGAAATGGGCGGCCCTGCGCGCGCTTCGGGCGCAGGTCACCGAAGCGATCGAGCCGCTGCGCCGCGACAAGGTGCTGGGATCGAGCCTGGAAGCGGAAGTGTGGGTTGCGAATGGCGGCGATCCGGCATTTCTCGCCGAGCTGTTCATCACCTCGACAGTTCATCACGGCGATGAGATCAGGGTCGAGAAAACCGACAATCACAAATGCGGGCGCTGCTGGCGCTATCTGCCGGAGGTGAAAGAAGATGGCGATTTGTGCGGACGTTGCGAGGATGTGCTGAATGCATAAGTACCGCTTGGGATTCGCGGTGGCGCTGATCGTTCTGATCTTGGACCAGCTCGCCAAATGGTTCGTCACCCATGCGCTCGGAATCAACCAGATCGGCGACAGCCAGGTGCTGCTTCCGATCTTCAACTTCACCTACACGCAAAACGAGGGGATCTCGCTCGGTCTCCTGAATGCGACCAACCCCATCGGCCGCTGGATGCTCGTCGGCCTGACCTCGGCGATCGCGGTCGGCGTGGCGGTGTGGATCGGGCGCGAGAAGGATCGCGTGGAGCAGGCGGCGCTCGGGATGGTGCTCGGCGGTGCGCTCGGCAACATCCTCGACCGGGTGCGGTTCGGTTATGTGGTCGACTTTGCAGACCTGCATTTTGGGGAATTCCGTCCTTTTCTGGTATTCAATGTCGGAGACGCGGCGATTAGCATTGCCGTCGTGATCCTGTTGCTGCGTGCCTTTCTCATCCGTAAGGATCATCACGAAGGGCCTGAGCCCAAGGAGACAATCGAACATGCGTAAAGCCCTCACCGCCGTTGTGCTGGTCGCCGCGCTGGCGGCGAGCGGCTGCGCCACCAGCAGGCGCGCCAGGGTCTCGGACGAATTCCTGGTTGCGCGCAATGCGCCGCTGGTGATCCCGCCCGACTTCAACCTCGCTCCGCCTGTCGCCGGCACGCAGGGGCTGACCGCGGGCGAAGCGCAGCAGCAGGCGATCGACGCGCTGTTCGGCGGCCCGGCGCCGCGTTCGCCGGCCGAGACCAGCCTGCTCGACGCGGCGGGACGCGGCGACGCGCCGATCGGCATCCGCTCGACCGCCTGGGACCCGGACACGCGCATTGTCGACAAGGGCGCGACGACGCTCAACATCCTCGCGGCGCCGGCGGCGAACACCAGCATCGCATCGGCCCAGACGGGCCAGTAAGGCGTCAACGGGGGGAGACGGAATTCAGGATGGCCGAACAGAATCTTTCCGGACGCCTCGTCGAGATCGAATCGATGCTCGACCGCTCGCGCCGCCGCTTCGAGGAAGGCACGCGGCTCGTCGAGGAGGCGCACAAGCTGCTCGCCGATATCCAGCAGGCGCTGATCGGCAGCCCGCGTACGGTGTCGCCTGAGGACAGCGAGGAGGCTGCGTCGCGGCTGCTCCAGTCCTTGAAGGCGAGCGGCGGCGAGATGCCGGAGACGCTTTGCGGCGGACGCCTCTCGGTCGACCAGGTGCAGCGGCTGATCCGGATCGACGGGCACCCGATTGGAATCACCGAAATGGAATATCGCGTGCTCGAGCTGCTCGCCTTCGCGCGCAACAATGTCGTGACGCGAGCGATGCTCCTGAAGCATCTCTACCGCCGCGCCGACGACCAGCCGCAGCCCAAGATCATTGACGTGTTCATTTCGAAGCTCAGGAAGAAGCTAAGGAATGCTAGCGGAGGGGCGGAGTTCATCGAGACGATCCCGCAGCGCGGCTGGATCCTTCGCGACATCGACGCGACGCAGGGCGCCTGAGGCCGCCTTAAAGGTTTGATAACCGCGTCCGGTTACCCCGGACTGGATGTTTCACCTCGCCGCCCAGCCTGCTCCCGAGGAACGGCCGCTCGCTTATGCCGAGGCGGTGTCGCGGCTGGCCAGCGTTCGCCATGCGCTTCGGCTGGTCGAGCCGTTCGGCGCGGGTCCGGCTTCGGACATGGCCGAAGATGAGCCCGTTGCGTCGGCGTGGGAAAGCGCCGGAGAAACTCGGCAGCGGCTGTTCGACCGGCGCTCGGCGCGGATGGTCGCCGGAGCGACAGCCGGCATCGAGGCGCTCCTGATCGAAAGCCGCGAGGGCCGGGAGCCCCATGCGGCGGCAAGCCAGGCTCTAGTCGACCAGATTCGCCGCGAACTCGAGGAAGTCGCCGGAATCGTCCTCGGTTAAGCGGGCCCGACCGCTTTCGGCGTCGCCGGATCGGCGCCCCACTCGCTCCAGCTTCCGTCATACAAACGGCCGCTGTCCATTCCGAGAAGGTTTGCGGCGAAGATCAGGCTCGTTGCGGTAACGCCGGAGCCGCAGCTCGCGATGAAGGGCTGCGTCGGGTCGAGCCCTGCACCTGCGAAGAGCCGGCGGATTTCGTCTGCCGATTTGAAGGTGCCGTCTTCATCATAGAGCTTTCCGAACGGCAGATTGCGGGCGCCCGGGATGTGGCCGCCGGCGATTCCGGCGCGAGGCTCGGGCTCCGTGGCTTCGAAGCGGCCCTTCCCCCGCGCGTCGGCCAGTGCGCAGCCGGGGCCGGCGAGGATTTGCTCCTTGCTGAAGACTTTGCCGGGTGCCGCTTCAGCGTGAAACCGCGCTTCACGGGGCTTTGGTTCGCCGCTCTCCGTCGGGCGTCCTTCGGCAACCCATTTTTGAAATCCGCCGTCGAGGATCGAGACCTTTGTCGCGCCGAAGTGGCGCAGAGTGAACCACCCCCGCGCCGCGGTATGGATCGGCGAATTGTCATAGACGACGATGCGGTCGTCGCTCCCGATGCCGAGCCGCTCCATCGCCGCGCCGAAGTCAGCGGCAATGGGCAGCATGTGCGGCGCCGGGTTGGATCGGTCGGACAGCTCGTCGATGTCGAGAAAACGCGCGCCCGGAATATGCGCCTGAAGATATTCCGCGCGGCCGTCGCGGCCCGAGGCCGGCATGTGCCAGCTCGAGTCCACGATGACGAGGTGCGGTTCGCCAAGATGCTCCGCCAACCATTCCGCCGACACCAGTGATTCCATTTCCGGATCATAGGCTGCAATGTGCCGGCATGGCGAGCGAGGACATCAAGCTCCACCCGAGCTGGCTGGAGCGGATCGGCGGCGAGTTCGACCAGCCCTACATGGCGGAGCTCAAGCGCTTCCTGGTCGAGGAGCGTGAACGCGGGAAGCATATCTATCCCCGCGGATCGGAGTGGTTCCGCGCGCTCGACCTGACTCCGCCCGATCAGGTGCGCGTCGTGATCCTTGGCCAGGACCCCTATCACGGGCCGGGGCAGGCGCACGGCCTGTGCTTCTCTGTAAAGGACGGGGTCCGTCCGCCGCCGAGCCTGGTCAACATCTACAAGGAGCTGGAGAGCGATGTCGGAATCAAGCCGCGCCGCCACGGCTTCCTCGAACATTGGGCGAAGCAGGGCGTGCTGCTGCTGAACAGCGTGCTGACCGTGGAGATGGGCCAGGCGGCCTCGCACCGCGAACGCGGGTGGGAGCGGTTCACCGACCGCATCATCCGCGAAGTGAACGCCAAGGCCGAGCCGGTCGTGTTCATGCTTTGGGGCAGCTACGCGCAGAAGAAGGCGGCGTTCGTCGACGCGTCGAAACATTTGGTTCTGAAGGCTCCGCACCCCTCGCCGCTGTCGGCGCACAGCGGCTTCTTCGGCTGCCGGCATTTCTCGAAAGCGAACGCGTTCCTCGAGAGCCGCGGACGTCCGCCGATCGACTGGGCGTTGCCGGAGAGTGCAACAGCCGCGTAGAAGCCGGCCGGATGGAGACCCGACACCTCGGCCAGGCCAGCGCGCTGCCTGCTTCGCCTGAAGAGGCAGTGCTCGATTATGTGCCGAACCCGCGCGGCGACGCGCTCTACCTGGTTCGGTTCACGGCGCCCGAATTCACCTCCTTGTGTCCGGTGACGGGGCAGCCCGATTTCGCGCATCTGGTGATCGACTATGCGCCGGCCGACACGATCGTCGAATCGAAGAGCCTGAAGCTGTTCCTCGGCAGCTATCGCAATCACTGCGGCTTCCATGAGGATGTGACGGTCGGGATCGGGCAGAGGTTGACGGCTGAGATGAGGCCGCGATGGTTGCGTATCGGCGGCTATTGGTATCCACGCGGCGGAATGCCGATCGACGTGTTCTGGCAATCGGGCGATCCGCCCGAGGGCCTTTGGCTGCCGGACCAGGGCGTGCAGGCTTATCGCGGCCGGGGGTAGAAATGAGCGGGGGGCCAAAAATCGCAGTGCTAGGCGCCGGATCGGTCGGCTGCTTCATCGGCGGTGCATGGCAGGCGGCGGGGCTGCCCGTCACGTTCATCGGACGGCAGAGGATCGCCCGCGATGTGGACGAACATGGGCTGACGCTCAGCGATTACAGCGGCTGGCGTGCCGAGATTCCGCCGGGCGATGTCGATTATCGCTGCGGGCCTGAGCCGCTCGACGAGGCCGAGATCATCGCGGTGACGGTCAAGAGCGGCGACACAGCCGAAGCTGCGGCGCAAATTGCGAAGCACGCGACGCGTGGGGCGCTGGTCATCAGCCTCCAGAACGGCGTCAGCAATGTCGACATCCTCGAACAAGGACTTAGCGGACGATTCGAGATCGCACGCGGGATGGTCCCTTACAACGTCGCCTACCTCGGCCAGGGACGCTTCCACAAAGGCGTTGCGGGCGACCTTCAGGCCGACCGGCGAAACGGCACGCGTTCACTCGCCGACGCGGTGGCCGGCAGCGCCGCGGCGCTAAAGCTGTCGGACGATATGCTCGGCCTCGCCTGGGGCAAATTGCTGATCAACCTCAACAATGCCGTCAATGCGCTCTCGGGAAAGACCCTTCAGGATGAGCTCAAGCATCGCGACTACCGTCGGGTATTTGCAGCCTCGATGGTCGAGGGCCTGGAGCTGCTCAAGCTCGCGGAGATCGAGCCGGCAACGGTCGGACCGATCTCGCCACAGGTGCTGCCGAGGATCGTCAATTCGCCCGACTGGCTGTTCAACACCGTCTTCCTGAAGCGCTGGAAGATCGACGCGAAGGCACGCTCATCGATGGCCGACGACCTTGCAACGGGTCGCCGGACAGAAGTCGATTATCTGAACGGTGAGCTCGTCAGGCTGGCCGAGCGGCTGCAGCGGGACGCACCCGTCAACCGCGCGATCGTCGAGCTGGTGCACAAGGCCGAGGAGGGTGCGCCACCGCTCGCGCCGAAGCCGCTTCGGAAGGCGGTGCTAGGCGGCTAGAGGCTCGACGGCCTGCCGGCGCGTCCAGGCGTAGAGGCCGAGCACCGCGACGACGAACACGATCAGTGCCAGCGGAGTGGCCCAGGCAAAGTCCTTGATCACCGCGAGCGGCGCGTCCTTGCCCGTCGCAGCGACAATGCCGGCGAAGATCACGCCGAACAGGCTTTCGCCGACAATGAGGCCGGTCGCGAGCAGAACGCCCATACGCTGCGCGAACTCGGGGCTCGACGTTCGAGCCGCCCATTTCTCGTAGAGGTGCCCGAGGAGCGCTCCAATCGGGATCAGGATCGTCAGCGACATCGGCAGATAGATGCCCATGCCGACCGCGAGCGGCGGAAGAGCGCCGCGCTTGGTCGCGCGCAGCAGCTCGTCGATGACGACAACGACGACGCCGATGATCGCACCCCACATGATCAGATTCCAGTCGAGGTTGCCGCCAAGGACGCCTTGGGCGATCGCCGAAATCAACTGCGCCTGGGGCGCGGCGAGCGCGGTCACCTTGGCGCCGGGGACTCCCTGGAACCCGAAGGCGGTGTTCAACAGGTCGAGGATCGGCGGGATCACGACGGAGCCGAAGATCACACCGAGCACCAGTGCGACCTGTTGCCGCCACGGGGTCGCGGCGACGAGCTCGCCGGTCTTCAGATCCTGAAGGTTGTTGTTTGAGATCGTCGCGACGCCGAAGACCACCGCGGTGACGAACAAGGCGAAGGCGACGAGCGATTTTGACGCGTCTCCAGTCACGCCAGGGAACAGCAAGGCGAGGATCAGCGCGATTCCGAGCACCGAGAGGATGCCGACGCCGGAGATCGGGCTGTTCGACGCGCCGATCAGGCCGGCCATGTATCCGCAGACGGCGGCGATCACGACGCCCGCGATCAGGATGTAGATGATGCTGAGGATGATCGTGGAGCCGGGCGTTGCCGCGATCGGGTTGGTGTTGGCGAACGCATAGAGCAACAGCCCAATCGGGATCATCGAGATGAGAATGACGAGTGTGACGATGCCGATCGGAATGTCGCGCTCGGTGATCGGCAGCGCTTCGCCGCGCCCCGCCTTCCGCTCGCGGTTGGCGACGAGGGCGCCACGGATTCCGGCGACGATCGGTCCGATGATCCGCAGCAGGGTCCAGATAGCCGCGACGCCGATCGTCCCCGCGCCGATGAAGCGCACCTTGTGGACGAAAGTATCGCCGATGAAATCGTCGAGGCTCGTGCCCACCGGCATTGCGGCGAGCGAGGTGTAATGCGGCACCAGATACGCCCAGCTGATCAGCAGCCCGACGAACATCGCTACGCCGACGGCGAGGCCGACGAGATGGCCGACGCCGATCAGCGCGAGCGAGAAACTCGCCGAGACCTGAGTCGCTCCGGCACCGGTTCGGAAGCTCTTGGCGGCGCTTCCCGCGACGATCCCCATGGCGGCGAGCAGCTGATAAAGCGCCGCGGCGATCGAGCTCCAGATGATCATCACGAGGCCGCGCCGGTTTTCTTCGGGACCGCCGACCCCGGCGCCGACCTTGAGCACCTCGGCCGCAGCGACGCCTTCGGGATAAGGAAGGTCGGTGCCCGTCACGAGCGCGCGCCTCAGCGGCACCGAGTACATGACCCCGAGAATGCCGCCGATGCCGATCACGGCGACCGATAGCCAGTAGGGAAAGCCGGTCCACCAGCCGACCATCACCAGGCCGGGAAGGACGAAGATGATCGCCGACAGCGTTCCCGCCGCCGAGGCGATCGTCTGGACGATATTGTTTTCCTGGATGGTCGAATCGCGGAACGCCTTCAGCACTGCCATCGAGATGACCGCGGCCGGAATTGAAGTCGCGAAGGTGAGGCCGATTTTGAGGCCAAGGTAAACGTTGGCGGCGGTGAAGACGACGGTGATCAGCGCCCCGAGGATGATCCCCCGAATCGTGAGTTCCTTGATGTCCTCGCCGGCGCGCAGAGCCTCTTCACGTGCCATCTATTCCCCCTTGAGATTGTCACATTCGCCGGCGGGCGCCGGCGTTGAATGGCGGCGGATGGCGACCCATCGGCCGTCCTCCTTCACCCAGACGTCGGTCAGGAGCACGCAGTCCTCGATGACTCGGCCGAGATATTTGAGCCGCCAGCGCGCGTGAACTGTGCCGATCATCACATTGTCGAACGCGGTCGCATCCTTGATGTCGAACTCGATCGTCTCAACCTCGCGGCGCTGGATGGCGTCGAGCCACTCATCGCGATGCATCAGGAAAGGCCCGGCCGTCCTCGTGCCGATCAGCACGAAATCAGGGTGCATCAGGCCGCGCAGGCGCTCCATGTCCTTGCCGCACAGGGCGTCACGCCACTCGCGCTCGAGCCCGGCAATGACCTCGCGATTATCCGCCACGCCTTTTTCTCTCCCGCTGCCACTTTAAGGCCGAACGCGGAGAATGCGAATCCCGTTGCGAGCGATCGAGCGGCTTACCTGCCGCCGATGCTCACGGCGACGTAGAGC
>JABFXK010000137.1 GCA_013361785.1 Sphingomonas sp. | reverse complement strand
CCATGCACGCGCACGTGCAGGCCCTTCCACAACCTGTCGAGCGGCGCGTCAAACGTAAGATCGGCGGTGAACTGGCGTCCGGTGCCGAGATTGCCGGGCGCGTCGAAAGCGTTCCCTTGGTCGTCGAAGACAAGGATCCGATCTTCAAGCAGGCTGACGAGATTGTAGGCGAGATCCAGCTTCACCTGACCTTTGCCGAAGATGGAATGCTCGAGCAGGAGCTCACTCTCCCAGGTGCGTTGCGGCTGAAGATTTGCATTGCCGCCGTTCACTCGGCCGACGGACAATTCGGCTGAGCTCACAAAATCGAAGAAATCGAGTTGCGCGACGGTGCGCCGAACGATGAACTGCGTATGCCAGCGGTGCGGCGCGCGCCAGTCGAGCGTGCCACTGGGCTTGAGGAAGCTGAGCTTGCGATCTGCGCTCGCATCACCGGTTACGGTCAGATGTGAGAATTCATAGTTGAGACCGCCATCGACCCGGAGCTTGTTCGTGATCGGTCGCCCGGCATTAACCCACACTTCGCCGCGCTTCTCCTGCACCCGCGCGTTCTCGATCGGCAGGTCGATCTTCGTCTTGTCGCCGCCGGGTTCGATGGCGAACAGATTGAAATGATAGTCGAGCGTGTTGAGCGCGACCTCGCCGCCGGTTTCGAACTGCAGGCCAAGAAAATGCTGCTTGCTCCAGGTGAGGCGGCCGATTGTCTCATTGCGTTGCGAGATGCTGTTGTCGCGGAAACCACCAAGGATTTCCGTGTGGCCGAGGTTGCCCGCGTCATATTCGTCGAGCGTCGTCTTGTGCTGTCGGTTAGCCAGACCGACGAGCTTCAGCACACCGCCTGCGAGAGGCCGGGCGACATCGCCGCCTAGCTCGAAGACATTCGTCTTATAATCTTCAATGAGCGAGTCATCATGCTCCGGATCACCCGTTGGGATCACATGATTCTTCTGGCGCAGGAAAAACCTGCTCGGCTGGAAGCGGGCGTTCACATGGAAGGCGTCATTGTCGGCCTTCTCCATCGCCCAGCTGCCCGACACCTAAGGATCATGCGGATGGATGCTGTTGAACTTGCGCCGATACTCGAGCTGCTCGCCGCCAGGGACAGCGGTCACGCGGTCGAAACCTTCCTCGTAATAATCGCCGCGGCGCGTGTCGGCGGCTATGTTGAAGGTTGATGGCCCCTTGCTGAAACTCAACGACCCGCTCGCGGTGGGGATGATCGCACCGATCCAGTGCCGAACGGCGCCGACCGTCACGTTTCCGGCAGTGCCGGCGCCCTCCTTCAGGATGAGGTTGGCGACTTGGGTCTTGCTCGAATAATCCGCCCCGTAGAGATCGCCGGGCCCGACCTCCACACGGACAACCCGGCTGGCGGGGATTCGGCTGAGCAGCACGTCCAAAGTCTCGGACTTTGAACTCGGCCGCGCGCCGTTGAGGACGACATTGCCTGCCGTTCCGGCGAAGCCGCGCACATCGACACCGGTGGCGGCGGCGCTGTTCCCGAGATCCAGCGTGAAGCCGGGAATCCGCTGGACGATATCAAGGGCAGTGCGTGGTGCATATCTGGCGAAAAAGGCAGCATCATAAACTTCGGTCCGGCTGCCTTGGCTGGGAGCAGGCGCCGCCGCATCGGCAGGCGCGGTCTGCTTCGCCAGAGCAGGCGCTCCGGCCAACAGCGCGCTTGTCGCTGCGCCTGCGAGTACAAATCGCCGCACGTTCATTCCCCTGTATTAGTGCGTTAAGCCGCTAATGCGACGGACGCCGCTCTGCCACCGGTCTTCGACCAATCGACAGACGTTTCGTCGGGCCGCCGACAGGCGCGGTCGGTCCGACAAACGTGCCGGTCAGCGCCTTTTGTCGAACGCCTTCAGCTGAACCAGCTTGTCGACGGGCGGAAGCGACGAATCGACGGCCTCGATCCGCTGCACGAACTCAGGCGTGATGTTCATGGCCTTCAGCTGCACGAGCTGGTCGACGGGCAAGTGGCGGTAACCGATGCGGTCGAAGCTCGCGATATAGTCAGGAGTGATGTTCAGCGCCTTCAGTTGCACCAGCTGGTCGGCCGGAAGGTTGCCGTAGCCGATGTGAACGAACCCCGCGATCCACTCCGGCGTGATGTTGAGCGCCTTGAACTCGATCAGCGACTGGATCGTGGCGGGGCGATAGCCCGCCCGGGCCATGCCGGCGATATAGTCACCGGTGACGTTCAGCGCCGACAGGGCCATCAGGTTCTCGATCGAGGGCGTCGGATAGCGGGCCGCGGAGACCGCATCGATCAGCTCGCGCCGGGCATTGAGGGCCATGAGGCCGAACGCCTGCTCCCGCGTTGGACGGCCGATACCCCGGCTCTCGAGCAGCTGCGTGAACGCCGGATCGGCGGTGAAGCTGCAATAGCCGGCGGCATAGCCTTCGCCGCCGTGGCCGGAGCAATCGACGCGTCCGGCCTCACGGATCACGGAAAAACGGAGCGGACGGCTACCGGCGCCACGAAGCCCCGCAAGGTCGAGTCCCACGAGATCGGACGGGCGAAAGCCGCTCGACCAGTTGTTCTCCTCATAGGCGCGTTCGCCGCTTCGAAAGCTCACCTGGATTCTGTCCGGCTGATTGATCCGCGGCTCGAGGGTGAAATGGATCCACTCGGCGGACTGAGCCGTGCACGCCGATGAGACGCTGAGGAATGCGACAAGCAGAGCAGCGAGAAAAGCGAGACAGCGGTTCATGGTTCGTCTCCTTTCGAAAGGTTGGGCAAGGCTCGTCCGTTCGCCTGAATCAGGCGTTCGAAATCGAAAGCGAATTCAGTTCAGTCGTTCAGGCGGAGCTTAGGGATCGTCGCGGCTGGCCCGGATCTCTTCGGGCGTCAGCCCGAGCGTCTTCGCCTGGACGAGCTCGTCGACGTCGAGGTGAGTGAAGCCGGCGCGGCGAAAGCGCTCGACGTCGCTCGGCATCACTCCGACCGCTCTCAGCTGAGTCAGCTGATCGAGCGAAAGCCGTGGATAGCCCACGGCGGCCATGCCGCGAATGTACTCGGTGCGCACTCCGACCGCATAGGCGCCGGTGATCGCGTCGGCGCTGACGTTGCGGTACCCTTCGCGCGCGAGCTCCTGGATGAACTCGGGCGTGACTCCGACGGCCCTGAGCTGGACCAGGTCCTCGCTCGTCAGCCGCAGCTGCGGAAGCGCTGACTTCATTGCCGCGACATATTCGGGAGTGACACCCACCGCCTTCATTTCGATCGCGCGATCGATCGCGCGCTTCTGCGCAACACTGGGCGGAACGGGGGGCATCGGTGGAACAGGCGATCCGGCGAAGGCCGCGGTGAGCCCCGGAATTCCGCGTGCATCGGCATAGGTGACGACGGAGCCGTTCGAACTCGTCAAGACCGCGCGCCTGCGTCCGCTCGAATCAGGGGCGGAGACTTCGATCTTCGCGCCCGACGGATCGACCATCACCATCCTGCCATTCGGCTCGCGCGTCGTGCTCGCGCCGTTCGAAGCCGTCGCCACTGTGACTCCATTCTTGCTGACGACCGTCGAACCGTCGGCTGCCGTGGCCATGAAGTCGCCCACGGCATTCCTAGCGGCGACCGGCGCGAGCGCGGCGGCAGCAGTGGCGACCGACGTCGAGACTCCGCTTGCGATAATGTGCGGGAGATCGGTGGGAATATCGGCCGTTGCGACCGGGCGTCCGAAATAACGGGGCGCAGTTCCCGCCTTCGCCAACGGCTTCGCCAGCGTCGGCCCTCCGGGCGTCAAGGTCAGCGCGGCGAGCGGCGCTGCGACAAGGACGGCGCCTGCAAAAACGCCGACCGCGAAACCGCGGGCAACGGGCCCGCGCACCGACTTGCCGTCGAGCACGCGCGCGACGCGGCGCGCAAGAGAACTCTTCGATGGAGCAACTCCGTGAGCGCCGAGCAGCAGCCCGGGGCATTCGTGACGGGCGACTCCGACCAGAAGCTGGGCATAATCGGTGTCGGCGATGTCAGCGGCAAGCACCGCGTCATCGGCCGTTTCCTCGCGCAGCTGGTGAGCCTCGCGGGCGAGCACCCAGACCAAAGGATTGAACCAGAAGAGGGCGGTCGCAACGCGAGCAAGCAGCAGTTTCGCCCAGTCCATGCGGGCGACGTGCGCAAGCTCATGGGCGAGGATGGCTTCGGCTTCGCCGGACGCCTCGACCGCTCGGCTGTTGAGCAGGATCACAGGCCTCACCAGGCCCCAGCTGACCGGCGACGCGAGCGCGTTGCTGGTGAGCAAAGCCGTCCCGTGCTTGAACCCCATCCGCTTCTGGGCGCGGGCCAATGCGGTCAACCAATGACCGTCGACAAGCACTTCAGCGCGGGCACGGAGCGCGAGCAGCCGTCCGAGCGCGAGGAATGTGATGAAGAGGAGGATGGCGGCGGGAACCGCATAGATTGCGGATGCTGCCGCGGAAGCGCTGATCTTCGGCATATGGCTGGCTGTTGGAACCACCGTCGAGGCCGGAGCCCCGACGGGAAGCGCACTCGAGCGAACCGGCGCTGCCGTGCTTGCCGGAAATGAAGCGACCGGCTGGACCGCCGCCGGCCGAGCGCTGAAGAGGGCAGGAGACTCCACCTTCCACCGCGGAAGCGCGAGCGGCGCGAAGGCCATGATCACCAGCGCAAGCAGGCCGATGTGCGCGACCCACGACCGCTCTGCGGCCGAGCGATGCTTCAACGCCGCCAAGAGGCCGAGCGTGAGCCCGGCGATGAGCAGCGACTTGAGCGCAATTGCGATCAGCACGGACATCAGTTGCTTCCTTTTGCCTGGCGCGCGCGCGCGATCATCTGCTCGATCTGGTCGAGCTCGTCTTCCTTGAGCTTCTCCGACATTCCGAGGAGCGCGCTCGCGGCGCTTGCAGGCGATCCGTTGAAGAACACGCGGACGATCTCGCTCAAGGCCGATTTCTTCGCGACCGAGTCGGAAAGCGCGGGGCTGTACAGAAAGCCGCGCTCCGATTCCTTGCGCTGGACGTATCCCTTGTCCTCGAGCCGCTTGAGCATCGCGCGGACCGCCGAACCGCTCAGCTGATCCGGCAGCGCCTCGCAGATCTCGGAGACGAGCACCGGGCCCCGTTCATACAGGATATCGACGATCTGGCGTTCGCGAGGAGGCAGCTTGCTGAGCATTTCAAATCCTGATCTGGTGCGGCCGAATCGCCGCGCTACATTTGTAGAGTGCTACATTTGTAGCGTGAATGCAAGTCCGATGATAGCTCTTATTGGCGGATGGGGTGGGATTCGAACCCACGGACGCTTGCACGTCGCCGGTTTTCAAGACCGGTGCCTTAAACCGCTCGGCCACCCATCCCGTGTTTGCAGCACGCGGTATCGCGTCCCAAGCCCAGCCGTGCAAGGCACGCGGTGAACCAAGGTGGCCGGCCCCACGTTTTCCCCTAGCCTCGGAAGTAGGGAGGAGCGTCTTTGTCGCCGGTCAGCAGTTGGATTTGGGTCGCCGCCTCGGCGGCGTCGGTGGTCTCCTCCGCAGCGCCGGTGAGCCAACCGGCCGGCGGCTCCCCCGCGCTTCCTTTGACCGCCGCCGCGCAAACCTCGGCCTACAGCTGGGACATGTACAAGGCGCGTCTCGCTGCCTTGGCGAGGGCACAGGGCGTCCGCGAGTCGACCGTCAACGCCTACGTCCCGAACCTGTCGATGAACAGCAATGTGATCGAGCTAGAGCGAACCGAGCCGGTCGCGCACAGCTCCGGGGGCGTGGTGGGCGCTCTCGATCCTTATCTGCGGGCCCATGTCACTTCGTCGATCATCGCGCGCGGCCGCGCCAATTACGGCGACCATTACAGCGGGTTGATGCGCATCTACGCGCGCTACGGAGTCGACCCGTCCGTGCTGATGGCAATCTGGGGCATGGAGACGAGCTACGGCACTGTCACCGGGAACACCGACCTGCTGCAGGCGCTTGCCAGCCTCGGCTATTACGGTCGCCGGCGGGCGCTGTTCGAGACCGAGTTCGTCGACGCCTTGAAGCTGATCGACGATGGTGTTCCGCGCTGGCGGCTGAAGGGCAGTTGGGCGGGAGCGACCGGTTATCCGCAGTTCATGCCTTCGGTCGTTCTGCGGCTGCGTGCCGACGGCGACGGCGACGGCTATGCCGACATCTGGTCGAATGAGCTCGACGGCCTCGCGTCCATCGCCGCTTATCTGCGCGACGCCGGATGGAAGCCGAACGTGACCTGGGGAATTCCGGTGCGAACGCCGTACAATCTCAACCGCTACGCGATCGTCTCGCGGATCACGGCGCCGCGCTGCCCGCAAGTCTACAAACGGCTCAGCCGCTGGCTCACGATGCGCGAATGGCGCGCGCTCGGCGTGACTCCGATCGGCCGCACCCTTCGGGATGATGAGATGGCGAGCCTGATCGAACCCGACGGGCCGAATGCCACCGCTTACCTGCTGACCACCAATTATCGCGCCATCCTCGATTACAATTGCTCGAATTTCTACGCGATTTCCGTCGGGGTTCTGGCGGACGCGATTGCGCGGCGATAGACAGTCAGCGTCACCAGCCTCAATTCGGGGGAACGAGCCACCTCAATGCCGCGCATTATTCTTCTCGCCACCGCCGCCTCAATCCTCCTCACCACTGCCGCGCCCGCCGCCGCGCCGCAGTTCGATACGCCGGCCAAGGTCGCTTACCTTTACGACGTGAATTCGGGCGCGGTGCTTTACGCCAAGAACCCCGACGTGCGGATGCCGCCGGCTTCGATGGCCAAGATGATGACGACCGAGGTCGCGTTCGAGCTGATCGACAAGGGCCAGCTGTCGCCGAACAAGATGTGCACGGTGCGGCCCGAGACGTGGCAGCAGTGGCATGGCCCGCAGGCGGGTTCGACCATGTTCCTAAGCCCGAATGAGCAGGTCAGCGTCGAAAACCTGCTCAAGGGCATTGTCACGCTCTCCGGCAACGATGCCTCGGTCGTGCTCGCGGAATGTATTGCCGGCACCGAACAGGCGTTCACCGGTCAGATGAACGCGCTCGCGAAGAAGCTCGGCCTGACGAACAGTCACTTCGGAACCGCGAACGGATGGCCGGACAATGGCGTGACCTATGTCACCGCGCGCGACCTCGCGAAAATTGCGCAAGCGACGATCGAGCACCATCCGAAGCTCTACAAGCAATATTATTCGCTGCCGAGTTTCACGTGGGGCAAGACCATGGGTGCAGGACAGGACATCACCCAGGAGAACCGCAACCCGATTCTCGGTCACGTTCCCGGCGCCGACGGCCTCAAGACGGGCCATACCGACGAAGCGGGCTACGGCTTCACCGGATCAGCCGAGGAGAACGGGCGCCGCCTCATTGAAGTGCTCGCCGGAATGGCCAGCTGGAACCAGCGCGTGCAGGAATCGACCCGGCTGATCCAATGGGGTTTCGGCGCCTGGAACGACAAGCCATTGTTCAAGTCCGGCGCGAAGGTCGGCAGCGCCGAGGTGCAGATGGGCAGCTCGAGCGAGGTGCCGCTGGTCGCTCCGCGCGACCTCGCCGTCACCGTGCCGGCGGGCCTCGCCAGCGGCGCGACGAGCATGAAGATCCGCTACCAGGGGCCGTTGATGGCGCCGATCGCGAAGGGCCAGGAAGTCGCCCAGCTGGTCATCACCACCGGCGATACGGCGCCGCAGGTGGTGCCGCTGGTGGCCGCCAACGACGTTGGGCGGGCGGGGTTCTTCGGCCGCATCTGGCTCGGCCTCAAGCAGCTCCTCTAGTGGCGTGAGCCGCGGCAGGTTCATCACGCTCGAAGGCGGAGAGGGGGTCGGCAAATCGACGCAGGCGAAGGCGCTCGCCGAAGCGCTCCGCCAGCGCGGCCTCGACGTGCTCGTCACCCGCGAACCGGGAGGCAGCGAAGGAGCAGAGAGGATCCGCGAGCTGCTGCTTGCAGGCGCGGACGAGCGCTGGGGAACACGTGCCGAAACCCTGCTGTTCGCCGCGGCGCGCGCCGATCATGTGCAAAAGACCATCGCTCCGGCGTTGGAGAGCGGCCGATGGGTCATTTGTGACCGATTCACCGACAGCTCGCTCGCTTACCAGGGCGGAGCAGGAGGGCTGGGGATCGAGACGGTGCGGGCGATCAACGTGGCTGCGGTCGCCGACTTCTTTCCCGAGCGGACGCTCGTGCTGACACTCGACGAAGGCGGTGAGCGGGCGCGGGCAAGGGACAGCGGCGAAAGTGACAGGATCGGCGGCCGTTCCGACGATTACCACCGCAAGGTCGACGCAGCGTTCCGGATCATCGCCGCCGAAGAGCCGGAGCGCGTGCAGCTGGTCGACGCCTGCGGAGCAGCCGAACAGGTGACGCAGCGCCTGCTTGACGCGATCGCGGACCTCCTCCCGTGATTCTCGGGCAAGAGAGGGCGGTGGGGCAATTCTCCGCGGCGTGGGCCGGACGCAAGCTCCACCACGCCTGGCTCCTCGCCGGTCCGAAAGGCGTCGGCAAGGCGAGCTTCGCGCGTGCCGCGGCGCAACGCGTGCTCGCGGATGCCGCAGGTCCGCCGTTCGACCTGCCGGGCGTCGAGACTCCCCAGGACCACGCGATCGTCAAGCTGATTGACGCCGGCAGTCATCCCGACATGCGCTGGTTGAAGCGAGAGCTGAACGAAAAGACCGGCAACCTCAACCGCAACATCAAGGTGGAGCAGATCCGCGAGCTCGGCGAGTTCATGTCGCTGAGCGCCGCGCTATCGCCGTGGCGCGTGGCGGTCATCGACACGGTGGACGACCTCGAGCCTTCCGGCGCCAACGCGCTCCTGAAGATGCTCGAGGAGCCGCCGCCGAACACGCTCTTCTTCCTCGTCAGCAATGCGCCGGGGCGGCTTCTGCCGACCATCCGTTCGCGCTGCCGAACGCTTCATTTCGAGGCGCTGGACGATGACGCCATGACGTCGATCCTCGAAGCGCACTCGCCGGGGCTCAGCGCCGCCGAGCGCAAGCGCATCATCGACATGTCCTTTGGATCGGCCGCGCGCGCACTTGCCTTCGCCGAGCTGGGCCTGGCCAAGCTCGAGGAATCCGCGCTCACGATGCTGCGCGAGGGCGATCCGACCAACGCGCGGCGGTCCGAGCTTGCGAGCGAGCTGGGCAAGAAGGCGTCCGCCGAGCGCTACGCCGCCTTCCTCGAGCTCGCCCCGTCACTGATCGCGCGCGAAGCCCGGGGTCTGCGCGGCGCTTCCCTGGAGCGAGCGCTCGACGCCTATGCAAAGGCCCGCGAGCTTGCCGCCGTGGCGCCGCGGGTGTCGCTCGACCCTGCCGCGACCGTGTTCCAGATCGGCGGCTTTCTCGCATCTGTGCCCGGGCAGCCTTCCTTGAAGCGCTAAAGGTCGGCCGCTAGGGCGAGGGCGAGCATGTCCAAGCCCTTCTACATCACCACGGCGATCAGCTATCCCAACGGACCGCCGCACATCGGTCACGCCTATGAAGCCATCGCCGCCGACGCGATCGCGCGGTTCCAGCGGCAACAGGGCCGCGATGTGCGTTTCCAGACCGGCACTGACGAGCACGGCCTGAAAATGGCGCAGGCGGCCCGGGGCGAGGGCGTCGAACCGCAGGCACTTGCGGACAAGATGTCGCGGCTTTTCCAAGACATGTGCGACACTCTTAACGTGTCGTACGACCGGTTTATCCGCACCTCTCAGCCTGATCACTACAGAGCGAGCCAGACCATCTGGAAGGCAATGGAGGAGAGGGACGACCTTTACCTCGACCGTTACGAGGGTTGGTACTCGGTTCGCGACGAAGCCTATTACGAGGAAGAGGAGCTGGTCGAAGGCGAGGGCGGCGAGAAGCTGTCGCCGCAGGGCACGCCGGTCGAATGGACTGTCGAGGAGAGCTGGTTCTTCCGCCTGTCGAACTATCAGCAGCCTTTGCTCGACCATTATGCGGCGCATCCGGATTTCATCCGGCCGGAGAGCCGGCGGAACGAGGTGGTCCGCTTCGTCGAAGGCGGGCTGAAAGACCTCAGCATCTCGCGCACCAGCTTCGACTGGGGCGTTCCGGTACCGGGCAGCGACAATCATGTGATGTACGTCTGGCTCGACGCGCTGACCAACTACATCACCGGCCTTGGCTATCCGGACGATACGGAGCTGTGGCGGCGCTTCTGGCCCGCCGACGTGCACCTGATCGGCAAGGACGTGGTTCGTTTCCATGCGGTCTACTGGCCGGCATTCCTGATGAGCGCGGGAATTGCGCTCCCCAAACAGGTCTATGGCCATGGCTTCCTTCTGAGCCGCGGCGAGAAGATGTCGAAGAGCGTGGGCAATGTCGTCGACCCGATGGTGCTCGCCGAAAAGTTCGGGGTCGATGCCCTGCGCTATTTCCTGCTGCGAGAGGTCACGTTCGGCCAGGACGGAAGCTACAGCGCCGAAGCCATCGTCAATCGCGCCAATGCCGAGCTCGCGAACAGCTTCGGCAATCTCGCGCAGCGCGTGCTGACCCAGATCGTCCGCAACTGCGGCGGCGGGCTGCCGGAGATCCACGGTCATAATGACGCGGACAATGCGCTCTTCGACGTGGTTTGCGGCGCCGCCACAAGGACGATGCCCGCGGCCTATGCCGATCTCGCGCTGTCGAAAGCCTGCGAAGCGTGGATCCAGGCGGTCTTCGCCTGCAACGCCTATATCGACGAGCAGGCGCCATGGGTGCTGCGCAAGAGCGATCCGGATCGAATGGAGACCGTGCTCGCGACGCTGTACATCTGCATCGCGGTCCTGGCGGTCGCGATCCGCCCGGTGATCCCGGCGAGCGCCGATCGCCTTCTCGACGCGATGGGTGTCGATGAGGGCCTGCGAACTTTCGAAGGGATCATGAGCCACTGGTACTCGCCGCTCGCCGAGAGCGATTTCAGGCTCGCGCAGCCGACTCCGCTGTTCCCGCGGCTCGAACTGGAGGAAGAGGCGGCGTGAGGCTGATCGACAGCCATTGCCATCTCAATTACGAGGGGCTCGTCGAGCGCCAGGCGGAAGTGCTTGAGAATGCCCGCCAACGCGGTGTCTCCGGCTTCCTCAACATATCGACCCGCAAACGCGAGTGGAGCGACATCATCGCAGTCGCCGAGCGCGAGCCGGACGTGTGGGCGAGCGTCGGAGTCCACCCGCACGAGGCCGATGCGCATCCGGATCTCGGCGCCGCGGCGCTGGTCGAGGCCGCCGATCACCCGCGCGTGATCGCGATCGGCGAATGCGGGCTCGATTATTATTACGACAAGTCCGATCGCGCG
>JABFXK010000115.1 GCA_013361785.1 Sphingomonas sp. | reverse complement strand
ATCACGATGGTCGATGGAGCGGCAAACGACAGCCTCTCCATCTGCGGCAATTACGTCGGGCTGCCCGGCGCTGGCCTCGCGATCGATGTAGACGGCGGGGCCGGCGGGCTGACCGCCGACGAGTTGATCATCGGCGGCAATGCGAGCGGAACGACGGGGGTCAGCCTCAATCTGCTGCCGGGATCCGCGGTCATCGATCCCGACGGAGTGCTGGTGGTCGATGCAGCCACTGCAACCGGCATCCCGTTCACGCTCGTCGGGCCGAGCCGCGCCGGCTTCATCGACTATTCGCTGACTCAGATCGGAGCGGACACATTCCTCGTTTCCAGACCGGATGCGTCGATCTTCGATGTTGCGACGCTGGCGCAGTTCGGATCCGAGCTATGGGATCAGTCGGGCGACGCCCATCAGTCGTGCGCCGCATCGCGACGCAACGACTTCGGCCTTGTCAACAGGGCGCCCCTGTCGGTGTGCGGACAGCTCTACCGCAGCGAAGATCGGACCGGCGGCGACCGCACGGCGACCCTTTTCAGCACGCCGCTGACATTCAGCGACCGCCTCAAGACCAAGCGCTGGGGAGCTCAGCTCGATCTTGGATACCGTCCGACCGACAATCTCGAGTTCGGTCTCACCGGCGGCTATCTGCATGCCAATGCCAACCTTGCCTCGGGCAGCGATCTCGAGGCCTCAGGCTATAACATCGGCGCTTACGCGGAATATGGCACGGCATTGGGGCCGTACGCTGATTTACTCGTCAAGCACGACGTCAGCAGACTGCGCTTCACCAGTCCGTTCATCGTCGATCGTCCGCGTCCTCGTGCCCGCAGCACCGGGGTGGAAGGCGATGCCGGGTGGCGGATGCCCGCGATGGGCGCCATCCTCGATCTCAATGCCGCGCCGAGGTACGTTCACACGAGCATCGACAGTTTCAACGCGGGTTGAATCGGATTCGGCAACGGCCGAACCAACAGCCTGCGCGGCAGCCTTGCCGCGCGAATGACCTGGACCGGCAACCTTGGTCCGTTCGTCGAGGCGAAGCTGCTCCACGAATTCAACGGCGGCAGCCGAACCGTCGTGAGCAGCGGAAGCCTGCTCGATCAGCTCCAGGGCCGCGGCCGGGGAACCTGGGGCCGCATCGAGGCTGGGCTTTCGGGCAATCGCGGCGGCGGGCCTCTTCTTTCGGCCTGGGCAGATGTCGGGAACGTCAAAGGGTGGGGTGTTCGTGCGGCCTATCGCTTCGGCGGCCGCGCGACGCCTCCTCCGCCACCGCCGATGATGCCGCCGCCCCCGCCGCCTCCTGCAGTGGAGACGATGCCGCCGTCCGCACCGCCGCCGCCGCCGCCGCCGCCGGCCCCGGGCCAACGAGGAGACTGACGCCGTACCCCGGCTCCGAGCGGTTGCCAGCCGCAAACTGACGCCGCAGAGTAAGCGTCAATGGACTGGGTTCAGCAAGCACAGGCGGTCGGCACCGCGCTCGCCTGCGGGTTGCTGATCGGTATCGAGCGCGGCTGGAAGCTTAGAGACCAGAAGCCCGGAACGCGCGTCGCGGGCGTACGCACTTTCACCATGCTCGGCCTCGGCAGCGGGATCGCCGGGCTGCTCGGCGCCGTTGGTCATGTCGCCGTCGCCGCCGCCGTCGCGATCGGAATGGTCGCAGTGATGGTGTTCGCTTATTCGCGTGAGCTTCGCGAGGAGCATGATTCGACGAGCGCAGTCGCGGCGATGAGTACGATCGCGATCGGCTTCCTCGCCGGGAACGGCAATCCCGGCCTCGCCATCGCCTGCGCGGCAATCGGCGTCGCATTTCTGGCTCTTCGAGAGGAGCTGCACGGCTTCGTCGAGCGGCTCGACGCCGACGACGTCAAAGCGCTCGCGCGATACGCTATCATCGCCGGTGCGGTCCTGCCGTTTCTTCCGAACGGCTATTACGGGCCGCTCGGTGCATGGAACCCGCAGCGGCTGTGGCTGGTCGTGGTGCTGGTCACCGGCTTCTCGTTCCTCGGCTATATCGCGAACCGCATCTTTGGCGAGCGGCACGGGACGATCGCGACGGCGCTGATCGGTGGCGCCTACAGCTCGACAGCTGTGACACAGGCGTTGGCGACGCGCCTCGGACGCGAGGCGGAGCCCGGCGCGGAGCCCGCCGGAATCGCGCTTGCGACGGGCGTCATGTACCTGCGTATCCCGGTTCTAATCGCGATCTTCGCCGCGCGTGTGCTTCCCGCGATTCTCGTGCTTCTCGCGCCGGCGGTGATTGTCGCGTGGGCAGCCGGATATTGGCTCTACCGAAAGGCGCCCAAATCCGATGCGCCCACACCGCCGGGTAATCCAATCGCTTTGCTGCCGGCGCTCGGCTTTCTCGTCTTCGTGGCCATCGCAGCGGTTGCAGCGAAATGGGCCGAAGGGCGCTTCGGCCAGAGCGGAATCGCTGCGCTTCTGCTGATCGTCGGGAGCATGGACGTCGATGTCGCGATCGTCACTCTCGGCGGCCTTTCCGCGGCGGCGATCGCGCCGCTCCCGGCGGCGATGGCGATCAGCGGGACGGTCATCGCGAACATGGCGGTGAAGATCGGGATCACGCTCGTCTATGCGCGCGGGAAGGGGGTGTCGGCGGCGATTGCGATGGCCGCGAGCGTCATCGTTCTCGCAGTCATGATCGGACTCGCCTGGACCCGGCTTTAGCCCTTCTGAAGCATCATGTTCGTCATCTCCGGCGTCGGACCCATGTTCGCGGCCAGATGGTACATGATCCAGATCGTGCCGATCATCACCAGCAGGACGATCATCACTCCGAAGGCCAGAGCGAGCACGTTGTTGGTGTTGTCCGGACCGCTGGTGATGTGAAGGAAGAAGACCAGGTGGACCCCCATTTGGGCGATCGCAAGGACGACTAGGCCGACCGCGACCCCCGGCCCCCAGATCGCCGAGGTCGACGCCACCCAGAACGACACGCCGGTGAGAAGCAGCGCGAGCGCCAGGCCTACCACACAACTCCACCA
>JABFXK010000280.1 GCA_013361785.1 Sphingomonas sp. | reverse complement strand
TTTTCCCGTGTGGAGCGTTATCCACTCCACAACAAAAGAAGGATTGCGACCATGAAGCATGTTTTTCTGCTCATCGGCGCTGCTGCGCTGAGTTTCTCAGCGGCGACGATTGCGAAGCCGGGCGGCGGCAACGGCGGGCCGCACGGAACGGGGATGGCGGTCCCTCACGGGAATGCGCATGCGATGGCGGTCCCTCACGGGAACGCGCATGCGACGGCAGTGGCGCGAGCTCATGACAATCGCGATGCGCGCGGCATCGGCCTTGCCGGTCGGCATTCAGGTAAGGTCGGCTTCGGGGCCGGTGGTTGCCCCCCGGGACTGGCCAAGAAGAGCCCGGCGTGCATGCCGCCCGGCCACGCCAAGAAGCTGTTCCGCGTCGGTCAGCACTACAATACAACTTTGGGAAGGCGTTACGGATTCGGGCAGATTCCTGACAGCCTGCGCAACCAGTATAACCTCACGCCGCGCTATCGTTACTATTACAACAACGGGTACCTGTATCAGGTCAATCCGCGCACGATGGTGGTCCAGCAGGTGATCAGCGCGCTGCTCGGCCGCTAATAAGGCTTTCCGGAAGTTCGAACGGCCGTCCGGGAAACCGGGCGGCCTTTTCTTATTTGCCGCCGCCGTGCTAGCGGCCTCGCCAAGCAAGGAGTCCTCGGTTGGCCGAATTCACGCTTCCCAAGAACAGCAAGATCACCCGCGGGCGCGACTACAAGGCGGAAGAGGGCAAGCGGCTCAAGACCTTCAAGATATACCGCTACGATCCGGACAGCGGCGCCAACCCGCGCTTCGACAAATATACGATCGACCTCGACAAGACGGGGCCGATGGTCCTTGACGCGCTGATCAGAATCAAGAACGAGATCGATCCGACTCTGACCTTCCGCCGCTCCTGCCGCGAGGGCATCTGCGGGTCGTGCGCGATGAACATGGAAGGGACGAACGGCCTCGCCTGCACGACGCCGATCGAGGAGTTGAAAGGTGAGGTCCAGATCACGCCGCTGCCGCATATGGAGGTGGTCAAGGACCTCGTGCCGGACCTGACCCACGTCTATGCCCAATATGCGCTCATTCAGCCCTGGCTGAAGACGGCGAGCCCGCCGCCATCGCGCGAGCGGCTGCAGTCGCCGGAGGATCGCGCGAAGCTCGACGGCCTCTACGAGTGTATCCTCTGCTTCTGCTGCTCGACCAGCTGCCCGAGCTATTGGTGGAACTCCGACAAGTTCCTCGGCCCGGCGATTCTTCTCCAGGCGTATCGCTGGATCGCCGACAGCCGTGACGAGGCGACGGGCGAGCGGCTCAACCAGCTCGAGGACCCGTTCCGACTCTACCGCTGCCACACGATCATGAATTGCGCGAACGTCTGCCCGAAGGGGCTAAGCCCGGCCAAAGCGATCGCCGAGACCAAGAAGCTCATCGCCGAACGGGCGGCGTGAGCGAAGAAAACTACCGGGGCGAAGGCCTTGAAGATGTCGGCGTGCCCGTTGGAGCCGCGCCGGACGCAGAAAATCCGGGCTGGTACAGCTGGGGAGATTTCCCGCGCGGGACCTTTGCTGCCGCGACCGGGCGGCTGCTCTTCAAGCCGGACGGAGCCGGCCGCGCCGTCTGCCGGATCTTCCCTACCGAAGCTCATATGAACATGGGCGGGTCGCTCCACGGCGGATCGGTGATGAGCTTCATCGACATGTCCATGTTCGCAGGCGGACTGTGCGCCGGGATGGAACGCGGACACTATGTGACGCTCGACCTCACCACCCATTTCCTGGCGCGAGGCAAGCCTGGCTCGCCGCTCGACGCTCATGTCGAACTGGTGAAGCAGACTCGCGGCCATGCTTTCCTCCAGGGCGTGGTCAGGCAGAACGACCAGCCCTGCTACAGCTTCAGCGGGACCTTGAAGCGCATCCGCGAGCGCAACGCGCCCGCATGAGCGGACCCGTCCGCTCGGCGTATGACGAGCTGATCGCAGCGAAGGAGTTAAGGCCTGACCCTGCACAGGAGCGCGCGGTTGCGGCACTCGACCGGCTCGCCTCCACATTCGGGAATGCCGGAGGAATCCTGGCGCGGCTGTTCGGATCGCCCTCGAAGGGACCGGCAGGCGTCTACCTCTGGGGTGGGGTGGGCCGCGGAAAGTCGATGCTGATGGACCTCGCCTTCGCCCACATCGATGTCCATCCCAAGCGCCGCGTTCATTTCCATGAGTTCATGCTCGAGACGCATGCGCGCCTGCGGCGGGTGCGCGAGCGATCTGAAGACGACCCAATCGAGCCGGTGGCGCAAGAGATTGCCGAGGAGGCCAGGCTGCTCTGCTTCGACGAAATGCAGGTGACCAACCCCGCCGACGCGATGATCCTGTCGCGGCTGTTCGGCAAACTGATCGACGAGGGCGTGAGGGTCGTCACCACCTCAAACCGACCGCCGAGCGACCTCTACAAGGACGGGCTCAACCGCGACCTGTTCCTCCCGTTCATCGACATGATCCGAGGGCGGATGCTGATCGTGCCCGTCAACGGCCCCGTCGATTATCGGCTCGAACGGCTCACCGGAGTCGAGGTGTGGCACGTGCCCAATGGGCCAAAGGCGACTGCGGCGCTCAGCCACGCCTTCTTCCAGCTGACCGATTATCCGGTCGAGGATCGCGCCAAGGTACCGGCCGAGGACATCGACGTCGGCGGCGGCCGCACGCTTCACGTGCCCAAGAGCCTCAAGGGCGTTGCGGTGTTCTCGTTCAAGCGGCTGTGTGCCGAGCCGCGCGGCGCGTCTGACTATCTCGCCATCGCACGGCGGTTCCATACGGTGATCATCGTCGGCATTCCGGTGATCACGCCGGACATGCGCAATGAGGCGGCGCGGTTCGTGACGCTGATCGATGCGCTGTACGAGCACAAGGTGAAGCTGCTCGCGGCAGCGGACGCGGAGCCGGACGGCCTCTACCCCTCCGGCGACGGAAGCTTCGAATTCCAGCGCACGATCAGCCGGTTAGAAGAAATGCGAAGCGCCGAATATCTTGCCGAAGGGCATGGGGTGACCGCTTGACGGCTGCGCGGCGAAGAGTAGCGTCGCGCAACTTTCCGGGGAGGGAATTCATGCGTCACTTGCTGGCTGCCGCGGCGATCATCGCCTTTGCTGGAACTTCGGCGACTGCGGCTCCGCCGAAGCTCAGTCCGGCGGAGCACGACGCGACCCACGCGATGTTCGAGCATGTGATCGACATCCCGACGGTGATCGGCCGCCACAACGTGCCGCAGATGGCGCAATATGTCGCCGATCAGTTCAAGGCGGCTGGCTTTCCCGCCGCCGACATTCATGTCCTGCCCTATCATACCGGCAGCGCGACGCAGGGCGAGGACGATACTGCCGCGCTGATCGTCCGCTGGCGCGCCGCCGGGACCCCGAAAGCCAAGCCGATCATGCTGATGGGTCACATGGACGTGGTCGAAGCCAAGCGCGACGACTGGTCGGTGGATCCGTTCAAGATGATCGAGAAGGACCATTACTACTACGGCCGTGGCAGCATCGACATGAAGGATGGCATCGTCGCCATCACCCAGGCGATGATCGACCTCAGGAAGACGGGCTTCAAACCGACGCGCGACATCGTCGTGCTCTTCACCGGCGACGAGGAGACCAACGGCATCGGCGCGAAGAATGGCGCCACGCAGTGGCTCGATCTGCTCGGGCACCCGGAATATGGCCTCAATGCCGACGGCGGGGGCGGCGGCTTCAATCCCGACGGCACGCCAGCCGGTTTCACGCTTCAGACCGCCGAGAAAACCTACGCCGACTACACCTTCACCGTGCACAACCGCGGCGGCCACTCATCCAAGCCGCGCAAGGACAATGCGATCTACAGCCTTGCCCATGCGCTGGATAAGCTCGAGGCCTATCGCTTCACGCCGATGATGAACGAAACGACGCGGGCCTATTTCGAAGGACGGCAGAAGACGGAGAAAGGGCCGCTCGGCGATGCCATGCGCCGCTGGCTTGCCAATCCGAACGATGGTCAGGCCGCCGATATCATCGAAGCGAGCGACAGCGAAGTGGGCCTGACGCGGACGCGCTGCGTCGCGACGCGCCTGTTCGGCGGGCACGCCAACAACGCGCTTCCGCAACTCGCGCAGGCGCGGATCAACTGCCGCATCTTCCCCGGAGTCGATCCCAATGCCGTCAAGGCCGAGCTCGAGAAGATCGTCAACGATCCCGAGGTGCAGGTGACGCGGGAGGATGACAACGTCGCCTCACTCGCATCGCCGCTTCGGCCCGACGTGACCGCGGCTTACACGCATGCGGTCCAGGCGCTGCACCCCGGCATGCCCGTCTTCCCCGAAATGTCGACCGGCGCGAGCGACGCACGGCCGTTCCGGGTCGCCGGCATCCCGGTATATGGGGCGAGCGGGGGATGGATCGTGGTCCCCACCGACGAGCGCGCCCACGGCCGCGACGAGCGGCTGCCTGTGCAGTCACTGTACGACAATGTCGTCCACTTCGAGATGATGCTGCAGGACCTGGCCGGCAAATAAGCCGCTTGATCGCAGATCTGCAAAACCGTTATTTATCAGATGATTATATCGAGGAATCCATGAAACGCGCTATCGCACTCCTTCTTGCCGCCGCCGTTTCCACCGGGGCCGTCGCGGCTACGGATCCGCGAATCTTGCCGACGAAGCTCGAGCCCGCGTGGCAAGCGAAGGCGCGCGCGGTGTTCAAGCAGGCCATCGAAATTCCGAGCGTTCACAACCGCGGGCAGGTTCCCGCCGTCGCGAAGCTGCTCGCCGCGCAGTTCCGCGCCGCCGGCATTCCGAACTCCGACATCCACTTCATGCCCTACGAGGCGCTGCCCGGCGACCACACCGAAGCGCTGATCGTGCGCTGGCGTTCGCCGCACGCGACCAAGAAGCCGATGCTGATCCTCGGGCACATGGACGTGGTGGAGGCCAAGCGCTCCGACTGGAAATACGACCCATTCCAGTTCCGCGAGGAGGGCGGCTATTTCTACGGCCGCGGCACCAGCGACATGAAGAACGGCGACGTCGCCACGACCATGGCCGCGGTGAAGCTGATGTCCGAGGGATTCAAGCCCGACCGCGACATCATCTTCTTCTATAGCGGCGACGAGGAAACCCGCGGCGTCGGGGCGACGCTCGGCTCGACCAAGTGGCGCAACCTTACCGATTCCGAGTTCGGCCTGAATGCCGACGGCGGCTGCCCCTCGTACGACGAGCAGTTCCGCTCCCTCGGCTGCGGAATTTCGATGGCCGAGAAGACCTTCCAGACCTATTTTCTGACGACCCACAATCCCGGCGGGCACAGCAGCCGACCGCGGCCCGACAATGCGATCTACGATCTCGCCGATGCGCTGGAGAAGGTGCGCAGCTACCGCTTCCAGCCGATGCAGAACGAAGTGACCCGCGCCTATTTCGCCGAGCGCGCCAAGCAGGAAGGCAATAGCCGGTTGGGGCAGGAAATCCGCGCCTGGCTCGCCAATCCGAATGACGGCGCAGCGGCTGACGCGATCGAGGCCAATCCGCTCGAAGTCGGCATCACCCGCACCCGCTGCGTCGCGACGATGCTGAGCGGCGGCCATGCCGACAATGCCCTGCCGCAAAGTGCGACGGCGACCGTCAATTGCCGGATCTTTCCCGGCGTCGAGCCCGCCAAGATCCAGGCGGAGCTTCAGAAGCTCGTCGGCCCAAAGGTTGAGGTGAAGCCGGACCCCGAGTTCATCGGCGTTCCCACTCCCGCCTCACCGCTGCGGCCGGACGTGGTGGCGGCCGTGACCAACGCCGTCCACAAGGTAATCGACCCGCAGATGGACGTGTTTCCGGAGATGTCGACCGGCGCAAGCGACGGCAGCTTCTTCCGCGCGCAGGGCATTCCGGTCTACGACGTGGACGGGAGCTGGGGCATTTCGCCGATCGACGAGCGCGCCCACGGGCTCGACGAGCGCATCCCGGTGCGCGCCTTCTACGATGACGTCGTTTACTGGGAGATGATCTACAAGGCGCTTGCGGGCTAGGCGGAAGCCGCTTCCCGCGCTGCGTCCAGAACTTCCTCAGCGTGGCCGGGGACCTTCACCTTGCGCCACGCCTTGAGCACGCGTCCGTCGGCGGCGATCAGGAAGGTCGAACGCTCCATGCCCATATATTTGCGGCCGTACATCGACTTTTGAACCCAGGTGCCGAACGCGTCGGAGATTCGGCCGTCCTCGTCCGAGACGAGCGGAACCGCGAGGTTGTACTTTCCAATGAACTTCTCATGGGCTTTCATCGGATCGCGGGAGACGCCGATCACCTTCGTTCCGGCCTTTTGGAATTCTCCCGCGAGCGCGGTGAAGTCCTGCGCCTCGCGGGTGCAGCCGGACGTGTCGTCCTTGGGATAGAAATAGAGCACCAGCGGCTGCCCTGGTGACGCGAGATTGACGCTCCCTCCGTCGCTTGCCTGCACCGTCATCGCCGGCGCCTTGTCGCCTTCATCGATCATCACGACCCCTCTTTGATGCGCGTCCAGAGCTCGGCGACCCTCTGCCGCGCGGCATCGTGCTCGGCAAGCAATTCGTCCCATGTCCCTGCGCCGCACGCGTCCGCGACCAGTTGCCATGTGTCGGGCGTGGGCTTGACGTCGCCAGGCGCCACAAGCCGCATCATCACCAGCATTCGGGAAAGCAACTTTAGCGAATCGACAATATTTGCCTCAATCAAAGATTCGGCAGCAAGCGCCTCAAGCGCATCTTCGAGCCGCGTGTCCAGGCCAACGTGAGTCGTCAGCTGGAGCACATGCGTCGCGAACTCAAGGTCGACCAAACCGCCAGGCCCGAGCTTAACATCGAGCGGCCCCTGCGCGGGTTTGTGCCGAGCCATTTCGGCACGCATCTTCGCGGCGTCCTGCGCGACCTTCGACCGATCGCGCGGCATGTGCAGAACCTCATGGATGACCTTCGCCGCCCGCTCGCGTGCCTCGGGGGAGCCAAAGACCGGCCGCGCGCGGCACAAAGCCATATGCTCCCAGGTCCAAGCTTCTTCGCGCTGATACCGTTCGAAGGTGTCCAGCGAAACCGTGAGCATCCCCTTCGCGCCTTCGGGACGCAGCCGTACGTCGACGTCGTACAGTGGGCCCGCGGCGGTCGACACGCTCAACGCCGCCGTGATCCGGGGTGCGAGCCGGTTGAAATAGTCGTTCGGGCCCAGCGGCTTTGGGCCGTCCGACACTCCGCCTTCTTCGGCCGTGTGCAGGTAAATCATGTCGAGATCGGAGGCGTGGGTGAGCGAATGCCCGCCCAGTCTCCCGAGACCCAGGACGACGAGCTCCGCATCGCGGAAGCGGCCATGGACTTGCTCGAATTCGCGCACAGTAAGATCGCCGAGCGCCACCAGCGCGCCCTCGGCGACGCGGGCATAGCCCTCGGTCACCTCTAGCGGGTCGCGTCGGCGGTCGATCAGCTGGACTCCGAGCGCGAAACGACGTTCGTTGACCAGCCGGCGCGCACGATCGAGCGCCACATCGTAGGGATGGCCGCACATCGCCTCCTCGAGTCGGGCGGCGAATTCCTCCGCCGGCGGCGGCATGGCAAAGCTCGAGGCGTCGAACAGGCCCTCGAACAGCTCCGGGCGGCGGGCGAGCTGATCGGCGAGTGCCGGCGCATGCGCGAGTATGCTTGCGAGCAGCTCCCCAAGCTGCGGGCGCGCTTCGAGCAGGCGGAAAAGGTTCACGCCGCTCGACAAGCGTTCGACGATGTCGCTGAGCCGGTTGAGCGACTGGTCCGGGTGCGCGCCCGCGGCGATGGCCTGGAGCAGCGCCGGAAGCATCGCCTCGAACGCCTGCCGCGCCGGTGGCGAGCGCAGCGAGCGCGCCTTGCCCGATCGCCAGTGAGCGACGTGCCGCGCAGCGGTTTCGATATCGACAAGACCCAATGCGGCAAGCTCGCCCTTCAGGATGTCGGGATCGTTCGACAGCACGCCGCGCTCGGCCGGCGCGAGGCTGTCGAACAGCCGGCCGACCTCATGAACGTGCGGCCGGAGCTCGGTCATCAGCTCTCCACCGCCGGAAAGCCCGTGCAGGCGGGCGACATTGTCGAGCGCAGCCGCGTCGGCCGGAAGCAGGTGAGTCTGCGCGTCCGCCACCATCTGCACGCGATGCTCGATTGTCCGGAGAAGCCGATATGCGCCGGCGAGCTCGGCGGCCGTCTTCGAGTCGAGGTGGGCCGCCGCTCTCAATGCTTCGATTCCGTCCAGCGTCGGCGCCGCGCGGACTGACGCGTCCCGGCCGCCATGGATCATCTGCTGGATTTGGACGAAGAACTCGACCTCGCGAATCCCGCCGCGGCCGCGCTTGAGGTCATAACCCGGCCCGATCTCCGCGCCTTGCGCGAAATGATCGCGGATTCTCGCGGAGATCTGCCGCACCTCCTCGATCACGCCGAAGTCGAGCGATCGCCTCCACACGAACGGCTGGATCGAATCGAGGAAGCGCTGGCCGAGCGCGATGTCGCCGGCGGCCGCGCGGGCTCGGATGAACGCCGCGCGTTCCCACGGCAGGGCGCTCGATTCGTAATGCGAGATCGCGGCGTTGACGGGCAGCGCGATCGGGGTGACCTCCGGGGAGGGCCGAAGCCTCAAGTCGACGCGCTCGACATAGCCATCCTCAGTCCGCTTCTGGAGCAGCTCGATGATGCGTCTGCCGATCCGCACGGCGGCTTCGCCAGGATCGTCGCGTGGCCGGCGCGGCAATGTCGCGGGATCGAACAGGAACATCAGGTCCACGTCGGACGAATAATTGAGCTCGTGGCTGCCGAGCTTGCCCAGCGCGATGACGGCGAACCCGGCCGGAGCGGCATCCGGCACCCGTTCAGTGATGGCTGCGGTGACCGCCTCGCCGAGCGCATGATCGGCAAAGTCGGACAGCAACTGGGTGACCTGCTCCAGCGGCAGCTCCCCCGCGAGATCGCCGAGCCCCACCGCAAGCGCGAGGCCGCTGCGGCGCTTCCGGAGTCGCCGTTCGACCGGCAGATCGGCCTCGGCGGCGCGGGCAAGCTCGGCCGCAGCGGCGGCTCCATCCGCAAGGAAAACATCGGCGATTTGGCTGTGAATCGACGCCGCTTCCCGCAGGAATGGCGAATAGTCGCGCGCGCGTTCCAGCGCATTCTCGCGCGGCCGCGTCGGGCAAGATGCACTCGCGCGACTCATTGGCGGTTTTTTGCTGTGGACCTCGCCATTACGACGAAACTTCCGCGCGCTTTGGGTCGTTTGCAATGCCGATGAAGTTCGGACGAGAGGACGTTACGGCACCGGAACTCAACTCAGTGGACCGTCGGGTCATCAGAGTGGACGTTCCGCCCGCCCATGCCGGTATCACTGCCGCGCTTCGCCGCGCCTTCGAGGCTGCGGCGTCGGAGCCTTGCGACCGCGATTTCGCCGAGCTCCTGCGCCGGCTGAACTGACCGGATTTCCGCTTATTCGTGGTCGCGGCTGAGCTCGTCGACTTCGCCCATGATCGTCTGGAGCGCCGACTTGTCCGGGTCCGTCCTGTGCTGGCGCCGCGACGGAAGCTTGCCGCTCGACAGCAGCTGTTCGAGCGCGACCCGCCCGCGGGCAACGCGGCTCTTGATCGTTCCCACCGCGCAGCCGCAGATTTCGGCCGCCTCCTCATAGGCAAAGCCCCCCGCGCCGACGAGGATCAGCGCCTCGCGCTGCGGCTGCGGCAAGTGCATCAGCGCCCGCTGCATGTCGCCGAGCTCGATGTGTCGATCCTGGCTCGCCGGCGCAGCGAGGATCTTCGAGGCGGTGATGTCGTCCCACTCGCCCTTGAACCGAGCGCGGCGCATCTGGCTCAGAAACAGGTTGCGCAAGATGATGAAGGTCCAGGCACGCATGTTGGTGCCCGCCTGGAAGCGCTTCCGTGCGGCCCAGGCCTTGAGCAACGTTTCCTGGACGAGGTCGTCGGCGAGATCGCGGCTGCCCGAGAGCGACCGGCCGAAAGCGCGAAGGTGCGGTATGACCGCGGCGAGCTGGTCCTTGAAATCAGGATCGGACAGCGGGACCGGCTCGGCCGAAGCGGCGGCTGGTCGGTCCTCTTCGCGATCGTCTGCCAAACTAGACCCCACCCTTTACCACGCGCGGCACTGGCCGCGCGCGCTTTGATCCAACATGAACAGCAAGTGTGACAGGAGATAGGCGCTCAGCGCCCGATCAAGAAGATCACCGCGAAAATGATGATCACCAGCAGCAGGCCGATGGTCAGCACGTTCCTCGTCACACCCGGCGTGGAGCCGGCGCGAGCTTCCGTTGTCGTTTCCACAACTGAAGGCTCCGAATGACGCGGGTCAACCATTAAGCTCTCGTCACGAAATCACTGTTCCCCCGGCCAACGCGCCGATGGAAAGCGTGTTCCCGTCATGCAGCCGGCACGGTCGCTGCATCGAAGAACAGCGCCTGGGCGATGGCCGCCTTCACGGTCGAGCGCTGGAATGGTTTCGTGATGAGGAACGTCGGCTCCGGCCTGGTCCCGGTGAGCAGGCGCTCCGGGAACGCCGTGATGAAGATCACCGGCACCGAGAATTCGGCGAGGATGTCCTTCACCGCGTCGATTCCGCTCGAATCGTCAGCCAACTGGATGTCCGCGAGCACGAGGCCCGGCGGGTGCTGACGCGCCTGCGCGACCGCTTCGTCGCGAGTCACGGCGACTCCTGTCACATTGTGGCCGAGGTCGCGAACGATCGTTTCGATATCCATCGCGATGATCGGCTCGTCCTCGATGATCAGCACGTCGGCGAGGGTCTGGCGTTCGATCTCCTCGAGCGCCTCGGCGACGAGCGAATCGACGTCGGCCGGGCTGACGTCGATCAAATAGGCAGTGTCCTCAGAGGAAAAGCCTTCAAGCGCGGTCAGGAGCAGCGCCTGGCGCGACAGCGGCGTGATTCGAGACAGCCGCGCGTGAGCGATTCCCTCGGCGCCGATCGGGCTCTTCGACGGCTCCTCGCCTTCCTCGACGTTGGCGGTCGACCAGATCGCGTGGAACGTCTTGTAGAGTCCGAGCCGAGGATCGACGTCACGCGGGAATTCGTCGGGCTTTGCGACGATCGCTTCTAGCGTGGCGCGGACAAAAGCATCGCCGTGGGTCTGGCTGCCGGTCAGTGCGCGCGCATAGCGGCGCAGGAACGGCAGATGGGGGGCGAGTTCCTGACCAAGGGACATAAGCGGGTAATCTCCCTCGAAAATCCTAATTTGCGGCGTCTTTGGCGACCCGCCTCGATTGTTGCAACCCTGGAAGGACCGTCTGTTGCGTCGCCGCATCGCCCCCCAAGAGAAGTGGCTCGGGTGTGGAACCAAGCATCGGCCATTTGGTTTCCGAT
>JABFXK010000151.1 GCA_013361785.1 Sphingomonas sp. | reverse complement strand
CAGCCGTGGCGGGTCATCTCGTCGTCGAGCTGGCCCTCGCCCCAGCCGGCATAGCCGAGCGCGGCGATCCACCGCGAGGGACCTTTGCCCTCGGCGATCGCCTTGAGCACGTCGATTGTACCGGTCATCGCAAAGATCTGGCCGTCGGCGCCGTTGACCTGGATGCTGTCCTGCCCGCCCCAGTCGGTCGAATGAAGAACGAAGCCCCGTCCGGGCTCTACCGGACCGCCGTGGTGAACCGCGCAGTCCGGCGCCTCACCGGGATCGATCTCGAGCTGCCGCAGGAGGCCGCGGAACGTGATTCCCGCGCGCTTGTGGCCGACCCCAACGCCGACGGCGCCGTTCTCGTCGTGGACGCACATCGCGATCACCGCCCGCTCAAAGCGCGGATCGGCCATTCCCGGCATCGCCAGCAGCAGCTTGCCGGAAAGGAAATTCGGCTGCGCGACCATCGGAAACGACAATGGGACGCCGCCGAGCGGCGAGCAAGACTTGAGGCGCGTTTCCGCCGAGCCTATCTGCCGCTTCGGCTGACGCGAAGGAGATATTCGATGAGCATTCAAGTGGGGGACCGGCTGCCCGACGTGCCGATCACGGTTGCGACGTCCGATGGGCCCAAGCCGACCACGACGGGCGAGTTCTTCAACGGCAAGCGCGTGGCGCTGTTCGCCGTCCCGGGCGCCTTCACTCCGACGTGCTCCGCGAGGCACCTGCCTTCTTACGTAGAGAAGGCGCAGGACCTCAAAGGAAAGGGCGTCGACGAGATCGCCTGCATTTCGGTCAATGATCCGTTCGTCATGGCCGCCTGGGGCGAGCGTGACGGAAGCGGGGACATCACCATGCTCGCCGATGGGAATGGCGACTTCGCCGAGGCGGTCGGCCTGACCATGGACGGAAGCAAGTTCGGCCTCGGAAAAAGATCGCAGCGCTATTCGATGATCGTCGACGACGGCGTGGTCGAGCAGCTCAACGTCGAAGCTCCGGGCGAATATCGCGCCTCGAGCGCGGAGCATATGCTCGACCAACTCGAGACTGCCTGACGGCTGACCGCTGTCCCGCCTCTCCTCGCCGCTGCGCGCTCGCTCACGAGCGAACGGCGGGCGCTCTCAATCGTTGTCTTTGGATTGAGAGCGAAACAATCGAGAAGGAGGAATTTATGCCGAGAAACAGCAATCGCGGCGGGAAGAGGAGCAACAGCAGCCGCAACGACGACTGGGGCGTGACCGAGCTGGTTCGCGAGCGCCCATTCGCCGCGGCGGCGGCAGCGGCCGGCGCGGCGGCCGCGGGGCTTTTCCTGTGGTCGAGGCGCAGCCAGATCAGCCAGCAGCTCAGCAACCTCAGCGACCAGATCGGCGAGTGGACCGACAGCATGAGGAGCGATAGCGATTCTTCGAACATGGACGACACCGCCGGGCTGACCACGGCTGGGTCGACCGGCAGCCGCTCGGGCGCCGGCTCGCGCTCGGCGTCCGGAACCCGTTCAGCGACGACGTCGCGCTCCACAAATGCTTCGCGCGGCCGCAGCTCCAGCGCCAGGAACGGCGGAATGAGCGAAACCGGCGGCGGCAACGCCAGCCTCGGCGCACACAGCGGTGGAATGGGTACGAGCTCCGTCGACAACAGCTGAGCACGGACCGTTCGCTAATTCGAGGGGCGCCTCCGGGCGCCCCTTTTTTAGGCCATGAGGAAAGCCGCGATGGCCTCCCCCAGCTCGGGTCTGGTCACCGAGCTCATGTGCGTGCCCGGCACTTCCTCGAACACGGCATGGGGAAGCACGTTGGCGAGCTCCTCGGCCGAACCATTGTCGTCATCCTGGTCGCCGCAGACGACCAACGTCGGCATGGTGAAGGCCTCGAGCCAGCTCATGAAGGCATCCTCGAAGCTTTCGAGCAGCTGCGCGGCGGCGACCCGGTCGATCTTCTGGCTTTTCATGAACTGGATCGACAGCCAGTGCGGGTCGCCCCGCTGCACGTGATCGAACATGGCGATCGCATCGACAAAGAAGGTCTTGCGCCGCTTCCAGTTGCGCAGCCCCTCCAGCCCGGCGCCTCCGAGCACCGCCCGCCGCGGACGAAGGCCCTCTCCCACACCTTCTACCGTCGTTCGCGCACCGAGCGAAAAGCCGCCAAGGTCGAATTCTGAAAAAGCCAGCAGCGCGATCAGCTCGCGAAGATCGCGCGCGAGAATCCCCTTGGGATAATATTCTTGGCCGTGCGGCTTGTCGCTCTCTCCGTGGGCGCGAAGGTCAGGCATGATCACACGAAAGCCCTCGCGCGCGATCCGCTCCGCGTGGCCGAACTTGATCCAGTTCATCTGCGCGTCGGAGAAGAGCCCGTGCAGAAGCACCACGGGGCGGCCCTGCCCCAGCTCATGATAGGCCAGGCGCACGCCGTCCGACGCGGTCCAGAAGTGGGTCGTCACCGAAGTCATGCGGCGCGAATGTTCACAATGCTCATGTTTCTACGCGCGCGTAACGCGCGAGCGCGATGGATCGGCGGCAGATCAGGATGGAGACGTGCGTGAGGAACGGGAGGCGCAACATCGCCGCGTCCGCATGTCAGCCGCATTCCTACATTGCAATCTCCGCAATGGGTGGAAAGCAGACCTTCGCCTGCGGGACCCTATCCAGCATACGTCGGCGGAGCCGGGCCCAACGTGCGGCAAATTGCTTCATTTGCATTCAGTACCGGCGGATTTTTGGGGTCGATCTGGGCGAAGCCGGATCCGATTTCGCCCTGGTTCATCAATCGAACGATGACGTGTGCCCAAACAGGAAATCGCGCATTGTATCCCCGAGCCTCACTGATCGCCTGGATCAGGCGATCAATCGACTCCGGCGTCACAGGACGGCCGGGGCCGGTGATTGTCCGTAGTGTTAGCCATGTGACCCGCTCACGCTGGTTCTCTTCCCGCAAGTCGGCAAAATCGCGGTAGACCCGTGCGATTGTGCCCAGCTCGCGTCGCGGGAAATGCGTTGCTGTTTGAGCTGATATTTGGCTCTGCCACACGGCGTCGGGCCAGGAGTAAACGCTTGGAAAGCCGATGTCGCCGACCGGCGGCAGCCGGCCCGTCGCGCTCGCGCGCGTGACGATCGTCGCAAGTTCATCAAGCCTGTGATTGACGCATTGCTCCTCAGTCAGCCTGTCGTGGAGAAGCGCAACATTCTGGCCAAGCTCGTAGCGCAGCTCCTGACGCGCTTCGGCAACTCTGCCTCGCCAGCCGATGTCCTCAACCAATGCTTCTGCAGTGAGTGCGATCAGCACGCCGAGCACGATGATTCCCACCTCACCGGCAAACTCGCGCCATCCGTGCAGCGGTTTGGGAAGGTGGAAGTGCATGTGGACTGGCCCCCCGGCGAGTGGAGGCTAACAGATGTTCGTACCGGGGCAATGGCGCGCCGAGATCACCAGCAGAAACGGGTGAAAAGCAGACATTGCGAGTAGGGTGTTGTCCGTTGCAGGATTGATCGATGGGAACGGTTTCTTGTATCGCCCTCGCCGCACTATCGCTCGGCGGATGCAGTAAAACGCAATGAGCCGTCTACGGGTGCTCATAGCGTCCCGAATGCGTTCCTGTTCTGCTCGGGTGCAAGTCCCAAGGGCCGTCAATCCTAGCTGCAAACATGCGAATCCGTCTCGTGTTAATGATCTGTCAGCGGCACAAATCGGGACTGGTCATTGTATTTGACGCTGTCGCAAACGGCATAATACATATTCCATCCCTCCGAGTTCTCTGGTGCACTGAGTGTTTGCCAAGCCTTCCCATCAAATACGTAAAAAACCTCGTCAAAAGCGTGCCCGTTCTGCGTATTGAGCGGGTGATGCTGGCAATTGGCCTTCATCTCCAACGAATTGTTCGTATCTTCGCACGATCTCCCCAGCCACGTTACCTCCCCGTCATCACCGCGACGAATGGAGTCAGTGTCAACGCACAAAGACGTGGACCTCACTTTCATCCACTGTTCGGCGTGAGCCGCGGGCCCCTCAATTGGCACAATCGCGCCGCTGAGCAGCAGGGACAAATATGTGAGACGAAACATCCCGCCCTCCACCTAGTGAGGCATGCTCCAGTCGAGCTGGCACAATGTCGTGATCAGGTTGCCGCCCTCCTTGGCGTGGGTCTCCGCCTTGTCGCCCGTGCGGGGGTCGATGGCATAGATGGTGTAGCCAGCCGACGTCGGCTTTTGTGAACAATCGGCTTCAATGCGGAAGGCATGCTCGTGCTTTGGATCCGACGCGCAGTCATTGGCCACCACCATGACTGCTAGCTGGCCGTCATGGCCGAATGAATCCCGGTCGACACAGGTGTCACCAGCGCCGGCATGCTGCCAATTTTCGGCATGGGCCGCAGGCCGTTCAGCGGGAGCCAGTGCGGACGCGGCAATCACGAACGCGCAAGCAACCACCCGAAGCACGGCAACCCCTTTCCATGCGAACAGGGAAAAGCTGCCTGAGCCGAGCCACACTGTCAACGAGGCTGCGTCCCAACTCAATGCAATGGGTGGAAAGCGGACACTAGCAGCCGCTCACCCCGGAAACTCGCCGGTTGCATCGACCCACTTGTCGACGAGCGGCTGGTAATCCTCGGTCCGCTTCTCCGGCAGGCCTTCGGTGTTGAGCCAGGCGCGGTGCATGCTCTCGGCACCGAAATGGTGCCTGGGGACGAAGCGCGAGGGGTCGTCGAAGCTGGCGACGGTCAGGTCCATCTTGTCGCTGCCGTCCTTGAACTGGAAGCCGAGCGAGGTCCCGCACTCCCGGCAGTAGGGCCGCCGCGCGATGGCCGAGCTGTCGTACCAGTCGGGCTCGTGTTCCCAACGGACATCCACCTGCTTCACGTTCTTGAATGCGATCGAGACCGAGCCGGTCGAGCGCTGGCACATGCGGCAGTGGCAAAGATAGGCTTCGTCGTCGTGGATCGTCGCTGTGTAGCGGACCCGGCCGCAGGCGCAGCCGCCGGTCATTTGCTCGGCCATGGTTCAGCTCCCTTGGTCGGAGGCCCAATGCGCGTTTAAAGGACCGCATGTCCAGCGCTCCCACCGCAGACGAAATCGCGCGCGACGCGACGTGGCTCGCGCAGGCCGTCGATCCGTCCGCGGGCGTCGCGCGGCTGATTGCAATGGACCGCGAGAGCTATCGCGCGGCGAGCTTCCTCGACGATCGCATCATGCAGTCGCCGGTCGACGCGCAGCTCGTCTCGTGGACGCTGATCGAGGAGGCCATCACCGACGACCTGCGCTCCGACGCCCGGTGGATCTTCCATATCGGACATGTCGGCTCGACGCTCATATCGCGGCTGCTCGGCGAGATCGACGGCGTGCTTGCTATTCGCGAGCCGCGGCTGCTTCGAGATCTTGCGCTGATGCCGGCCGAGATCCGGCAGCGCTATCTGACGCTGGTTCCGCGGTTGATGTCGCGGACGTTCGGCGAGCGCGAGATCGCCTGCGTCAAGGCGACCAGCTTCGTCAGCGAAATCGGTGCCGAGCTCGTGCCGCCACGAGGGCGCGTGCTCTTCATGCACGCGACGCCGCGAAACTATGTCGCGAGCATCCTTGCCGGCGAGAACAGCGTCCGGGAGCTTCACGCACTTGCTTCATCGCGGGCGGCAAGACTGCGGCAGAGGGGCATGGAGCTGGACGCGACGTCTGGCGATGCGGCGCTCGCAGCGGCCGCGTGGGGGTGCGAGATGACGGCGCTCGAAGCTGCGTCGGAGAAGCTCAAAGAGCATCACGTCGGGTGGATGGATTTCGACCGAGCGCTCGAAGATCTTCCGACTGCACTTGGCGAAGCCGTCGAGATTTTCGGTTTCGAAGCGGCTCCGGAGCGCGTTCGTGAAATTGCCGGAGGGCCGCTGACGAGCCGCTATTCGAAGGCGGTCGAATATGAATATAGCGCCGGCCTCAGGCGCGAGCTGATCGCGGACGCTACCGCCACGCATGGACGCGCGATCGACGACGCCCTTGCCATGCTCGCCCGCGCAGCCGAAAAGTCGCCGCTGCTCGCGCGTGCGCTCACGCGCTCAGAGGAAGGTTGATGTACCGGGTCCTGCAGATCCTGAACGACGCCGAGGTCGCCGAATGCCGCAAGATCGCGGAGACGGCCCCCTTTGTGCACGGCCGAATCACGAACCCGCACAACAAGGCGAAGCAGAATGAGCAGCTGCACGACGCAGCCGCCTATCAGAAGAGTTCCGAGCTGCTCCGCAATGCGATGCTCCGCTCGGCCGAATTCATGGATTTCGCCTTCCCCGTGTCGCTCGCCCCCCCGATGATGACGCGGTACAAGCCGGGGATGAAATACGGGGCGCACGCCGATGCCGCCTTCATCCAGCTTCCAGGGGCGACGATCCGAAGCGATCTGAGCTGCACGATCTTCCTCAACGAGCCGAAGGATTATGACGGCGGCGAGCTCAACGTCCGGCTCGGCGACGCGCAGCTGGCGTTCAAGCTGAAGCCCGGCGAAGCGATCGTCTATCCGTCCGACAGCTTCCACCAGGTGGCGCCCGTCACGCGCGGCGAGCGGCTGGTCGCGATCACCTTCATCCAGAGCCGGGTGCAGGACCCGTTCCGCCGCAACATGCTGTTCGAGCTGAACGAAGTGGCGGCGCTCGAGGGGCTGAAGATGGACCCGGAGAATTACGGGCGGCTGCAGCTCATCCAGCAGAATTTGCTGCGGCACTGGAGCGATATGCCGTAACCTGTGCCTCGGCGAAGGCCGGGGTCCAGGAGCCCATAAGGGCTGCAATTTTGCGAACGAAACCGGCTTACGCCGGCCTGGGCCCCGGCATGCGCCGGGGAACGGGCTACGCAGCCTTCTGCAGATGCTTGCGCCCCAATAGCTCCGCGATCTGCACAGCGTTGAGCGCGGCGCCTTTGCGCAGATTGTCGCTGACCACCCAGAGGCTGAGGCCGTTCTCGACCGTCGGGTCCTCGCGGATTCGGCTGACGTAGGTCGCGTAATCGCCGACGCATTCGACCGGCGTCACGTAACCGCCGTCCTCATGCTTGTCGACGACGAGCACGCCGGGCGCCTCGCGCAGGATTTCGCGCGCCTGGTCGGCGCTGATCTCATTTTCGAACTCGATGTTCACCGCTTCGGAATGGCCGACGAACACCGGTACTCGAACGCAGGTGGCGATCAGCTTGATCTTCGGGTCGAGGATCTTCTTGGTCTCGACCACCATCTTCCATTCCTCCTTGGTCGAGCCGTCGTCGAGGAACACGTCGACCTGCGGAATGACATTGAACGCGATCTGCTTGGGATAGACTTCGGGCTCCGTGGGATCGCCGACGAAGATGTTGCGCGACTGGTTGAACAGCTCGTCCATCGCCGCTTTGCCGGTGCCGGAGACCGACTGGTAGGTGGCGACGACGACACGTTTGATCTTCGCGGCGTCGTGGAGCGGCTTCAGCGCGACGACCAACTGCGCGGTCGAGCAGTTCGGGTTGGCGATGATGTTCTTCTTCCGATAGCCGGCGATCGCGTCGGAGTTCACTTCCGGCACGATCAGCGGGACGTCGGGGTCCATCCGGAATAGCGAGCTGTTGTCGATGACCGTGCACCCCGCCGCGGCGGCCTTGGGGGCGTAGATTTTGGAGACAGCCGAGCCCGCGGCGAACAGGGCCATGTCCCAGCCGCTGAAGTCGAAATGCTCGAGGTTTCGGACGGTGAGCATCTCGTCACTTTCGCCGAACTCGATACGGTCGCCGGTCGAGCGCGCGGAGGCGACCGCGGCCACTTCGTCGAGCGGGAATTGACGCTCGGCGAGCACGTTCAGCAGCTCGCGCCCGACATTGCCCGTCGCTCCGACAACGGCGACCCGATAACCCATTCGACGCATCTCCAGCTTTGTGCGCCGCGCCTATCGCATGCGGCGGCGCAACGCGATATGGCTCCAACGCTCGGCGGCACAAGGGGGATGCGGATGCGGCGAAGCTCGTTGCCGGCGCTTGGCGTCCTGGTGCTGATCCTTGCGGCGCTTGCAGCGAAGTCGCTGCTGATCTCGGTTCCGCCCGTTCAGAGCGCTCCAGGTGGGTTCGACGCCACGCGCGCGAAGGCGCGGCTGGCGTTCGTCCTTGGCGACCAGCGGCCGCACCCGGCGGACAGTCCTGCCGACGATGCGGTGCGGGCGCGGCTGATCGCGACGCTCCAGCAGATGGGCCTCCAGTCGATCGTCCGCGACCAGTTCGCGTGCAACGATTTCCAGAAGGCGCGCTACGTCTCCTGCGCGCGCGTGCGTAATGTGATCGCGATCGTGGGGCCGCATACCGGCAAGGCGTTGCTGATGAGCGCGCATTACGACAGCGTTCCCGTTGGTCCGGGCGCGTCGGATGACGGTGTGGGTGTGGCAACGCTGCTCGAGGTCGGGTCGATCCTGAAGGAGCGGCCGCTCAAGCGTCCCGTGATCCTGCTGTTCAACGAAGGCGAGGAGCTCGGCCTGATTGGCGCGCGGGCGTTCCTTGCCGACCCGCTGAGCCGAAGCGTCGACAGCGTGCTGAACTTCGAAGCGCGGGGCGTGACCGGTCCGGTGACGATGTTCGAGACCAGCCGGCCCAATGCTGCAGCGATCGACGCGTTCGCGAAAGCCGTGAAGCGCCCATTCGCGAGCAGCCTTTCGACCGACGTCTATCACCTGCTGCCCAACGACACGGACGTCACCACGTACAATGAGCGAGGCTGGCTGACGCTGAACTTCGCGATGGCGGGGAACGAGACGCGCTATCACAGCCCCGGCGACGACCTCGCCGGACTCGATCCGCGCAGCCTGCAGCACATGGGGGACCAGGCGCTGGCCGTGTCGACGGAACTCGCGTCGGGACTGCCGCGCGCCCAAGGCCAGCGCATCTTCATGGACGTGCTGGGGCGCGCGCTCGTTCAGATGCCGCTCCTGATCGGACTTGTCATCTTCGTCCTGCTCATCCTTGCGTTCGCCGTGATTGTGTGGCGCCGTGGAGCGTACGGACGTGCCCTGGCGGCTCCCGTCGCAGCAATCGTAACCGGCAGCGCAGGCGGCTGGCTCGCGAGCGTGATCATGGGCGCGATCCGCGCGGGGACATATTGGCGGGCCCATCTGGAGCTCAGCTTCCTCGCGATTTACGCGACCACCCTCCTCGGTGCGCTTGTCGTGTTTCGAACGTTGGGCGCGCGAGCAAGTCGCGAGCAGCTGCGCGCCGGCACCTGGATGATCTTTCTGCTGCTCGGCGCCCTGCTCGCATCAGCCGCGCCTGGCGCGATCGTCTATTTCCTCGCTCCGCCGCTAGTCATTCTGATCGGGATCATCGCTTCGAATTGGTGGCGGACAGCAGAGGGGGTCGCGGGGCTCATCGCAATCCTGATCCTGTTCGTGACCTGGGGCGAAATGCTGGCCTTGCTCCAAGTCCTGTTCAGTCCCGGGCCGCTGTGGATCGCCGCTCCCGTCGCCGCGATCATGATGGTTCCGGCGTTCGTCGAGGCGCATGGCCTCTTCCGGCAGGCGCGAACCGCGATCCTGGTTGGCGGCTCGGCAGCCATTGCGCTTGTCGGCTGGATCGTCGTCGGCGTCGAACCGGCCTATTCGCAAGATCATGAGCAGCGGTTCACGATCGAGCACGTGACGGCATTTCCGTCGCGGAAGAGCAGCTGGTCGGTGCTGAACGACGGGGCACCGCTGCCGCCGACCTATTCGCGGCTCGGCAAGTGGACTTACGGAAAGCTGCCCTTCTCCGACCGCCAGCGGTGGTTCACGCCCGCACCGGCTGCCGAGGGTGTCCAGGCGCCGTCGGTCCAGCCGCTCGAGATCCTGCAAAGCGGCGACGAACGCCGGATCAGGCTCCGACTGAATGCAAAGGGAGCCGAGCGAATCCTCATCACCGTTCCGGCAGACGCGCACCTGCGATCGGCAGGCGTCGCAGCCTTTGTCCGTCCGATCGGCGGCAATCAATCCGCCTCAGGCAAATTCAGCATCTCGTGCACCGGCCGGAGCTGCGATGGCGTGGAGCTGATCATCAATGCCGCGACGTCGAAGCCCATCGCGATCACCATCAGCGGCTCGAGCAACGGCTTGCCGCCGTCGGCAGCGCTACTGCTCCAGGGGCGACCGACGAACGCGCGGCCTCAATATGTCCCGGACGAGACGGTCGCGGTCGCGCACCTGAACCTCTGACCGACTCGCACGCACTGTGGTATAGGCCCGCTCAGGCGCCCGGCGCCGAACCCTGTTCGAGCCGGACGGCACCGTTTCTAAGGAGGTGTCATGGCGACCCAGACGATGTCCGCGTCACGTTCCACGCGTACCAAGCCGATCCCCGTCCGCACGATCAACGATGACGACCTGCGCTCCTCGCTGAGGCAGGGGTGGGAGGATTTCGGAGACTTGCGCGGAGATCTTGTCTTCGCCGGGCTGATCTACACAGTCCTCGGCCTTGCCGCCGTGGTGATGACCACCAGCAGCCCGCTGATGCCGTTCTTCTATCCGGTGGTCGCCGGAGTCGCGCTCCTCGGGCCGGTTGCCGCGGTGGGCTTTTACGAGCTCGCCCGACGCCGCGAGAATGGCCAGGAGGTCCACTGGTTCAACTTCGCCGATGTTCGAAGACGCCCATCGGTCGACGACATGGGCATGGTCGCCGGCCTGCTGCTGGTGATCTTCCTCGGCTGGCTCATTTCCGCGGGCGTGCTCTACTGGCTGATTTTCGGCTGGGCGACGCCAACGTCGATCGGCGGCTTCCTCGCGACGATCTTCACCACCGCGAAGGGCTGGACGCTGATCATCGCCGGAGCCATCGTCGGCGCGATCTTCGGCTGGGTCGTCCTCGCGCTCAGCGTCGCCTCACTGCCGATGCTGGTCGACTGCGACGTCAGCGCCGCCGAAGCCGTGTCCGCCGCGTGGCGCGCGGCGCACGCCAACAAGCGCGAGATGATCCGGTGGGGCGTGGTCGTCACCGCACTCCTCGTCCTCGGCTCGATCCCGCTGTTCGTCGGCCTGGCGTTCGTCCTGCCGTGGCTCGGCTATTCGACCTGGCACCTGTACACGCGCCTCGTCGATCGCGAGGCGATCCCGGCGCGGAGGCGCCGGCGCGACTAGCGCGGAGCGACGATCCCGTGAGCGCCTAGGAAGTTCAGGATCGTGTGCCAGCGGTGGGCGAGCATCTTGGGCGTGCCCGAGCGGTGCGTTTCGCCCGGGTAGAGCATCATCTCGAACGGCCGGTCGTCGTGCTGAAGCTTGGCGATCAACTCCGAGCTGTTCTCGAAGAAGACATTGTCGTCGGACATTCCGTGGATGATCAGCAGCGGATCGCTGATCCGGTCGGCATCGGCGATCGCGTCCGACTTTGAGTAAGCCGCGGCATCGTGCTGCGGCGTGCCCATGTACCGCTCCGTGTAAAAGGTGTCGTAAAGCTCCCACTTGGTGACCGGCGCGCCCGCGATCCCTGCGGCATAGAGGCCGGGATCGGCTTCGAGCTGCTTTAAAGTCATGTAGCCGCCGTAGGACCAGCCGTAGATCGCGATCTTCCTGGGATCCTCGAACGGCAACGACTTCAGATATTCGGCGCCGGCCTTCTGGTCCTGCACC
>JABFXK010000097.1 GCA_013361785.1 Sphingomonas sp. | reverse complement strand
GTGCCGCCGACGCAGCTCATTTGGTCGAAGATCTTCGTCCAGGACCATCACCGCTACGACGGGGCCGACGTCGCGCACATGATCCTCAAGCGGCACAAGGACAACAAGTGGGAACAGTTGCTGGGGCACCTCGAGCTCTATTGGGAGGTGCTCCTGATCGCGCTGCTCAATTTCCGCTTCATCTACCCGAGCGAACGCGATCTCGTCCCCAAATGGCTGATGGACGAGCTACTCGAGCGCTTGAAGGATCAGTCTGAGGTCAAGGGACCCGGCAAGAAGGTCTGCCGCGGCCGCATCTTCTCGCCGCGGGATTTCGCGATCGACGTCGAGCAATGGGGTTTCTCCGAGCCCGTCGGCAACCTCGAAGAGCAATATGCCAGCGACTGACGGTTCGAACGGCAAGCTTCGCGTCGCTGCCATCGGCGACCTCCATGTAATGGAGGACAGTGTCGCGCCATATCGCGAGCTGTTCGCCGAAATCTCTGCCGCCGCCGACGTGCTCGTGCTGTGCGGCGATCTCACCAATTTCGGAAAGACCCGCGAGGCGGAAATCCTCGCCGACGACATCCGCAGCTGCACGATCCCGGTCGTCGGCGTGCTCGGCAATCACGACTATGAATGCGGGCAGCCGGAGAAGGTCTGCTCGATCCTGCACGATGCTGGAATGACGGTGCTCGATGAGCAGGCGATCGAGATCCACGGCGTCGGCTTCGCCGGAGTGAAAGGCTTCCTCGGCGGCTTCGGCCGCGGCGAGCTCGCGCCCTTTGGTGAGCCGATCGTCAAGGCGTTCGTGGACGAGGCGCTCGGCGAAGCGCGCAAACTGGAGAACCAGCTTCGGACGCTGCGTACCGAGCGAAGTGTCACAGTGCTCCATTATTCGCCGATCGTCGGGACTATCGAAGGCGAGCCGCCGCAGATCTTCCAATATCTGGGCTCGCAGCGTCTTTGTGAGCCGATCGACCGCTTCGACCACGTGAAGGCGGTGGTGCACGGCCACGCGCATCACGGCACGTATGAAGGGCGAACGCCAATGGGCCGCCCGGTCTACAATGTCGCGCAGTTCGTGCTGAAGCCGCTGTTCGGCAAGCCTTACGTGGTGCTCGAAATCTAGTCCTTGTTCTCGCCGGGGATTGGCGTCGGCGTGTCGAGCGCCTCGATTACGTACAGGCGCTTGACGAGCACGTAGCTAACGACTGCGAGCGGTGCCGCGAGAAGGATTCCGAGGACTCCGAACAGCAGGGCGAAGGCGAGCAGCGCGAACAGCGTGATGACTGCGGGAATGTCGACCGCGAATTGCTGGATCAGCGGCTGGATCAGATAGGCCTCGATGTGGTGCACGAGGACGTAGAGGCCGACAACCCACAGCGCGAGTTCAGGACTCTGTACGAGCGCAACCATGATCGCTGGAATCGAAGAGGTGATCGCCCCGGCATAGGGGATGAATTCGAGCACGCCGGAGATGAGGCCGAGCACAAGCGCCGAAGGCACGCCGAGCAGCCAAAGGCCGAGCCAGGTCATGAGAAAGATCAGGATCATCGCCCATAGCTGCCCCTTCAGCCACAGGCGCAGCGCGTGGTCGGATTCCTTCATGGCTTCGGCGACGAGGCGCCGGCGCGCGGGCGGAATGAGCTTGATCAGCCCGATTCCATAAAGCCGCGGCTCGGCCGCGAGGAAAATCCCGCCGAAAAATACGATGAGGAAGCTCGCCGCACTGAGCGTGACCGAAGACAGTACACCCTTGAGGTCGCCGCCGATCAGTCCGCCCGAATGGAGACTGCGCATCCACAACACGACGGGATGGCCGAGGCCCATCGCCGCCAGCCGGTCATCGATGATCTGCGCGGCGCGCGGGAGGGTGTTCGCCAGATTCTGGCTTTGCGCGCTGACCTGCGACCCGATCGACCAGACCAGCGCTGCAATGATCCCGACGATGAGCAGGACCGAGACAAGGACGGCGAGGCGCTCCGGCAGCCGCAGGTGTTTTTCAAGCATGTCGGAAATGGCGCGGAAGATGGTCGCGACCAACACCGCGCCGAACAGAAGCACCACCACCTGGCGCAGCTCCCACAGCAGAAGCACGCCTGCGGCGATCGCGACGACGATCAGGACTCGGCGGACGAACTGGGATTCGTCAGTGCCTGGCGCTCGATTCACGCGCCGTCAGCGCGCCTCCGCACGCTGCGGTTCCATTGTGGCTGAACCCGAGGTGCGAATCCCGCGTTTGCGAGGCATGGCGAGAATGCCCGCACTGTTCATCGGTCACGGCAGCCCGATGAATACGCTCCAGCGCAATGGATTTACCGACGCATGGCGAGAGATCGGCCGTCAGCTTCCGCGCCCTCGAACGATCCTGACGATCTCGGCGCACTGGTTCTTCGGCGCGACTGCCGTCACCGCAATGCCGAACCCGCGGACGATCCACGATTTCTACGGCTTCCCGCCCGAGTTGTTCGCATTCGACTATCCGGCGCCGGGCGACCCACAGCTCGCGGCCGAAGTGGTAGAGACCGTCGCGCCGATCTGGTGCGGGCTCGACGGCGACCAGTGGGGACTCGACCACGGCACGTGGAGCGTTCTCGCACACATCTACCCGCAGGCTGACATTCCCGTCGTTCAGCTGTCGATCAACGCGCTGAAGCCGCTCGACTATCACCTCGATCTCGGCCGTCGCCTTGCGCCGCTGCGCGACCGCGGCGTGCTGATCGTCGGAAGCGGCAATATCGTGCACAATCTGAGGCGCATTCAGTGGGACAATCCCAATGGCGCATTCGACTGGGCCGAGCGGTTCGACGACGCCGCGGTGGAGCAGCTACAGCGGGGCCCAGGCGACGCGCTGAAGCTCGCCGATCATCCCGATTATCCCCTCGCGGTGCCGACGCCCGACCATTTCATTCCGGCGCTCTACGTCGCCGGTGTGGCGGCGGAGTCGGGCGAGGCGATGGAGCCGCTGATCCGCGGCTATGCGATGGGGTCGCTGTCGATGACCTGCTACGGCGTCGGAGCGGAACTCGGCTGCCACGAAGAGAAAGGCGCGGCGACGGTGCCGGCGGACGTGCCGCCTGACCAAACGAACATCTAGGCCGCCGGCCAGTTTTCGATGATCTCGACGAAGCGGCTGAGCCAGGCGTTGGTCTGGTGCCCGTCGACGACGCGGTGGTCGATGGTCAGCGTCACATAAGCCATGGGCAGAATGACGATCGCGTCCTCGCCGTCGACCTCACGCACGATGACGCGCTTCTGGAGCTTGCCGACTCCGAGGATCGCCGCTTGGCCCTGGTGAAGGATGATCGGAGCAGCAAGCAGCGATCCGGAGACACCGTGGTTCGAAATGGTGAAGCTTCCGCCGGACACTTCGGAGCGCTCGAGCTTCCCGTCGCGGGCGCGGCGGGTGAGGTCATCGAGCATTGCGCCGATCTGTTCGAGGCTGAGCTTGCCTGCGTCCTTCACGACCGGAACGACGAGACCCTTTTCACCGAGCGCCGTGCCGACGCCGATGTCGATCGTGGGCGAGATCGCGATGCGGTCCTTCTCCCAGCGGCCATTGATCGCCGGCGCGACGGCCTTCGCTTCGGCGGCCGCCGTGACGATGTAGGCGGTGTAGCTGAGCCTCACGCCGCGCGCCGCCATCGCCGCCTTGTGCGCAGCGATGGCGCTGAAGTCGGCCTCGAACACTGCGGTGACATGCGGCTGCTCCGCAACCGCGCGGGCCATGTTCTCGGCGATGGTCAGCCGCATGCGGTCGTGCGGGATGTCCTGAGCGCTGAACCGGCGCGGCTGCGCAGTCGCGGCGTCGCCGACGCTCACCACGGTCGCTGAAGCGATCGCGCGATCAACGTCCTCGCGAGTCACCCGCCCGTTGCGGCCCGTTCCTTCGATGCGGCTCGCGTCGATGCCGTTCTGCAGGCAAGCGCGGCGCACTGAAGGGCTGAGGCGGGTTTCGACGTCCCCCGACGCAGGACGGGGTCCAGCAGCGCCGACAGGCGCTTCTCCGGTTGGGCTTGCAGCAGGCTTCGCCTCTTGGGCCCCGGCCTTCGCCGGGGTACCATCGGTTTCAATTCTCGCGAGCAGAGCACCCGGCGCCGCCTCCGCGTCCGTATCGAGCACGATTTCCGCAAGCACGCCCGTCGCGGGCGACGGGACTTCCTGCGTGACCTTGTCGGTTTCGAGCTCGACCAGCGGATCGTTTTCGGCGACCGCGTCGCCGATTTGCTTCAGCCACGCGCGCACGACCGCCTTGGTGCCCTCCTGCTCGTCGGGAACGCGGACTTCGATCAAGTTAGAACCCCACCAGCCGATCGATCTCGGCGCGGATGCTTTCCGGCGACGGCAGCGCCCATTCCATGAGCTTTGGATGATGCGGGCTCGGGATATCCGGCATCGTCACGCGCGCGACCGGCGCGTCGAGGTCGAGGAAGGCTTCGTCGGCCACGACCGCGGCGATTTCCGCGCCGAATCCGCCCGTGCGCAGGTCCTCGTGCACGATGAGGCAGCGGCGCGTGCGCCGGACGCTTTCGAGCACCATTTCCCTGTCCCACGGCTGCAGCGTGCGCAGGTCGATCACGTCGGCACTGGCGCCTTCCGCAGCCGCTTCGCAGCGCGGGACCATCGCGCCCCAGCTCACGATCGTGATCCTGTCGCCTTGCCTTGTCTTCTTCGCCCGGCCGAACGGAAGCACATAATCGTCGCCCGGCCACGGCCGCCGCGCCCAGCTGTCGTCGAGCATCGCGCGATGTTCGAAGAAAATCACCGGATCATTGCCGCGCAAGCTGGCACGAAGGAGCCCGACCGCGTCTTCGGCATTCGACGGTACCGCGACCTTCCAGCCGGGATTGTGCACGAACTCGACCTCGTTGGTCATGGAGTGCCACGGGTCGCCGCACTTGAAGAAGCCGCCGGGAATCCTGAGGACCATCGGAGCGGCGAAGCGGTTGAAGGTGCGCCAGCGCATCGTTCCGATGTCGTGGATCTGCTCGGTCGCGGGCTCGGCATATTTGCGGAACTGGATTTCGGGCACCGGCATCAGGCCGCTAAGCGCCATTCCAGCCGCGCGGCCGACGATCCCCTCCTCGTTGAGGCTGGTGTCGAATACGCGCTCACGCCCGAACCTCTCCTGAAGTCCGAGCGTCACCGCGTGGACGCCGCCTTTCGGACCGACGTCCTCGCCGAACACGAGCACGCGCGGATTCGCTTCGAGCTCCTGCTCGAGTACCCGCCGGATCGCCGTGACCATGTTGATGCGCTGGCCCGATGGCGCGGGCTCGTCCGTCGACGGCGGCGGCTCGTAGCCGCTGTTCCACAAGCCGCCGACCTGCTGCATCTCGCCTTCGTAGAAGACGTTGCTGGTGACCTCTTCGGGCGCGGAGACTCCGCGGCTCTCCGCCTCGGCGACCGCGGCCTGCACCTGCCATGCCGTCTCACGCTCGAGGTCGCTCCACGCCTCGTCGCCGACCTGCACGCGCGCGCAATGCTTCTTCAGCCTGGGCAGCGGATCGCGCGCCCATTCGGCCTCGATCTCGGACTCGCTCTTGTAGGCCTGCGTGTCCTGCGCGCTGTGGCCTTCGAGACGGGGAACGGTCAGGCGAAGGAGCGCGGGCGCGCGCTTCTCGCGCACATGCCGCACCGCCTGCTCAACGAGCTGCGCGGCCTCGGCGGGATCGGTGCCGTCGCCGTTGAAGATGGTCACGCCTTTAAAGCTCGCGAGGTTCGCGGCGATGTCCTTTCCGGGCGTCTGATATTCCGACGGGACGGAGATGCCGTAGCCATTGTCCTCGATATAGATAAGCAGCGGCAATTGTTGTGTCGTTGCAATGGTTAGCGCCGACCAAAAGCCGCCGGTCGCGCAGCTCGCGTCACCGCCCAGCACCACCGAAATGGCATCCGCCGGTCCTTCGTTCAGCACCTTCTCCTTGTAAGCGATCGCCTGCGCGTACCCTGCTGCGGGCGTGTATTGCGCGCCGACTCCGCCGGCCATCGGAAAGGCATGTGCGCCGCCGGCGTTCGGATAATTGAACACGACCCCGATGTCGCGTCCGTTCGAATAGCCGCCGGAAAGGCCCATGCCGGAGCCGAGCGCATCGGCGAGCGGCACTCCCAGCGCGAGCAGCACGGGGCGGGAGCGGTAATAGCCGAAGACCGCATCGCCTTGCTTGAGCTGCATTCCGAGCAGCACCTGCGCCATGTCGTGGCCGCGCGCGCTGAATTGGTAGAGGACCTTCTTTGCCGGAACGAGCTCCTGTTCCTCGATCCGGTCCATCTCGCGGCTGGTCAGCACCAGCCTCGCGACCTCGCGCCAGTCCACTTGAGTCGAGACTTTGCCGGGGTCGCGGTCGGCCATGATCAGCTATTCATTGCGCCGATCACGGCGGCGATAAATCGGTCGATCTGGGCATCCCCCATTCCAACCACGTTGAAACGCCCGGATTCCGCCATGTAGATGGCATGGTCGGTCCGAAGCTTCAGCACCTGCTCCTTCGAAAGCGGGAGCATCGAAAACATGCCGTACTGGCGCCCAATGAACGCGAGGCGCGGATCCGCGGCGGCGATGCGCTGACGGACGGAATTGATCCGGTCCCGCATGCCCGCGAGCTCGACCAGCCAGCGCTCGCGCAGCTCCGGGTCATCGAGAACGATGCGCACCGACGCTGCGCCGTGATCGGGCGGCATCGACCACATCTCGCGCGCGATCTGGAACACGTGGGCCATCGCCTTCGCCGTCGTTTCCGGCGAAGGGCTCTTGATCCACAGCGATCCGACGCGGTCGCGATAGACGCTGAAATTCTTGTCGCAGCTCTGGGCGACGATCATCTCGTCGCAGCTGTCGAGCATCAGCCGGAGCCCGAAGGCGTCCTCATCGAGCCCGCGGCCGAAGCCCTGGTAGGCGATGTCGATGAACGGGATCAGCCCGCGTTCGACCACCACGTCGCGGACCTGGCGCCACTGCTCTTCATCGAGATCCGCGCCGGTCGGATTGTGGCAGCAGCCGTGGAGCAAAGCGATGTCGCCGCGCTCGCCGGAACGAAGCGCCTCGACCATGTCCTCGAACCGGATCGCCCCCTGCCCGCGCTCGTAATAGGGAAACTCGACCGGCGTCAGTCCGACCGCCCGAACGATCGGCGGATGGTTCGGCCAGGTCGGGCTTCCCATCAAGACGCGCGCCTGGCGGTTCGCCGCGGCGAGCAGCTCGAACCCGAGCCGAAGCGCGCCGCAGCCGCCCGGCGTCTGAAGACCGACGATGCGATCGTCACCGGCATGCTCGCCAAGCAGGATTGGCCGAAGCAGCTCGGCGAAACGCTTGTCGCCCGCGCTTCCGAGATAGGCCTTGGTCGTCTGCGTGTCGTAAAGGCGCTGCTCGGCTTCCTTGATCACCTTGAGGATCGGGGTGTTGCCCGCCCCGTCGCGGAACACGCCGACTCCGACGTCGATCTTGTCGGGGCGCGGGTCGGCGTTGACCATGCCGATCAGCGCGATCAGCGAATCGTTCAGCACGGGCGGTAGATCGGCAAGCCCCCTTGCCTGCGAGGCGGTCTCGGTCAGCATGGCGGACGATTAGCGCGACTATGCGTCATAGTCGACGGCCACGCCGTCCCCGAGCGGGACCGACTGACAAGTGAGCACATAGCCTTCGGCGACCTCTTCATCGGTGAGGCCGTAATGGACGGCCATTTCGACCTTGCCGTTGGTGACTTTCGCCCGGCACGTCGCGCAAACGCCAGCCTTGCAGGCGAACGGCGCACGCAGCCCCGCGGCGAGTGCGCTGTCGAGGATGTTCGATTCGGTGAACGGCACGCGGCGCGTGCGGCCATCCAGCGTGACTCCGACAGTGACGCCATCGGCTTGAGTCTGAAGCTCGGCCAATTCGCGCACAATCGCCCCGGCAGGGCGATCCGCAGTGAAGCGCTCGATGTGAATGCGTTCCTTGGGCACATTGCGGTCGAGGAGCGCGCCTTCGGCCGCGTCCATCATCGGGCCCGGGCCGCAGATGAACCAGCCGTCGACCTCGGCTGCATCGGGCACGAGCGCCGGGATCGCCTCCTCCAGCCGCTCGCGATCGAGCATGCCGTTGAACAGCTCGATGTCCTGCTCCTCGGCGTCGAGGAAGTGATAGATTTCGAAACGGCCGAGATGCTTGTCCTTGAGGCCCGCAAGCGCCTCGAGGAAGATCACGGAGCTGCTGTCGCGGTTGCCGTAGAGCAAAGTGAAGCGGCTCTCCGGCTCATATTTGAGCGTCGACTTGATCAGCGACATGACCGGCGTGATTCCGGACCCTCCGGCAATGCCGACGAGGTGCCGCGGCTTCGCCGGGTCGAACTCGGTCGTGAAGCTGCCGTGCGGCGGCATCACGTCGACGGATTCGCCGACCTTGAGCCGGTCGCCGACCCAGTTCGAGAACAGGCCGCCGCCGATCCGTTTCACGGTGACCATCCAGTCGTTTTCGTCCGGCGCCGTGCACAAGGAATAATTGCGCCTCACTTCCGCGCCGTCGATCGTGGCGCGAAGCGTCAGATGCTGGCCGGCCTTGAACGCGAAGCGGTCGCGAAGCTCCGGCGGCACCTCGAAGCGGATCGAGTTGGCCTCGTTGGTTTCCGGCACGATTTCGGCGACACGCAGCGCGTGGAAATGTTCAGCCATCTACCACTTCGCGTCAGGGTAGGTGCGCGGCAGGAACTGCATTTCGGCGAGCAGGTGGCCGAGATGCTCGCTATGGTGCCCGCGCCGCCCGCCCAGGATGGGGCGCTGGTCCGCAGGCGTTTCGAGCTTCGCCTCCGCCAGCACCGAGCCGATTGCGGAGCGATATTCGTCTTCGAAAGTGCGCGGGTCGATTAGGATGCCGGCATCGATCGCCCTCTGCAGGTCCTCATCCACCTCGAACAGCTCGGGGATGAAGCGCCAGTTCCAGTCGAGCCCTTCGGCCATCCGTCGCGTGCTTTCCTGAGTCCCGTCGCCGAGGCGGATCGTCCACTCGCTCGCGAGGTCGCGGTGATAGGCGACCTCCTTCACCGCCTTGTGCGCGAATTCGCTCAGGAACTTGTCGCTCGATTGTTGCAGCCGCTGCAGCAGCATGTGCTGCCACGTCGTGTAGAGGAGGTGCCGCGCGATCGTCTGCGCGAAGTCGCCGTTCGGCTGCTCGACCAGCAGGCAATTGCGGAAATCGAGCACGTCGCGGTGGAACGCAAGCTGGTCGCCATCGCCAGCCTCATCCAGAAGCAGGGTCGCCTGCCCGATAAGATCGAGCGCGAGATTCGCCAGGCTGATGTCGACCTCGAGGACCGGGCCGTGCCCCGTCCACTCGGACAAGCGCTGCCCGAGCACCAGGGCATCATCGCCGAGGCGCAGGAGGGTGTCGGTACGCGAATTCAGCTGTTCCCCGGCGGAGGCCGGGGTCCAGAGCGCTGCGACAGCAGCGCGTGCGCGCGCCTGGGCCCCGGCCTTGGGTCCCATCAAAGTACTACTTTGATGGGGTCCCTTCGCCGGGGAAGGCGGCGTCATATGTGCTTCACCTCGTCCGGGATGTCGTAGAAGGTCGGGTGGCGGTAGATCTTGCTTTCCGCCGGCTCGAACAATTCTCCCGCCTGCTCGGGGTCGGACGCGACGATCTCCGCCGAGGGCACCACCCAGATGCTCACCCCTTCGAGCCGCCGCGTGTAGGTGTCGCGCGCGTGGGCGAGCGCGAGCTCCGAGTCAGGAGCATGAACGCTGCCAACGTGCCGATGAGCGAGCCCGCCTTTAGAGCGGACGAAGACTTCCCAGAGCGGCCAGTCATGTCCGCTCACGCGGCCTTCCTCGAGCGGCGTTTCTCCTCGTGCGCAGCAGCGGCGTCGCGGACCCAGGCGCCATCGTCCCATGCGTCGCGCCGAGCCTTCATCCGCTCCTTGGCGACCGGGCCTTCGCCGCGCACGACCGCGTAGAATTCCTCCCAGTCGATCTCGCCGAAGTCGTAGCCGCCCTTCTCCTCGTTCCAATTGACGTCCGGGTCCGGCACCTTCAGCCCGAGGAAGTCCGCCTGCGGCACCGTGATGTCGACGAACTTCTGCCTCAGCTCGTCATTGGTCTCGCGCTTGATCCGCCAGCGCATCGACTGAGCGGTGTTGGGCGAATTCTCGTCTGGCGGGCCGAACATCATCAGGCTCGGCCACCACCAGCGGTTGAGCGCGTCCTGCGCCATGCGCTTCTGCTCGGCCGTGCCGTTCGCGAGCGCGATCATGATCTCGTAGCCCTGGCGCTGGTGGAAGCTCTCTTCCTTGCAGATGCGCACCATCGCGCGTGCGTAGGGCCCGTAGGACGTCCGCTGCAGCGGCACCTGGTTCATGATCGCGGCGCCGTCCACAAGCCAGCCGATCGCGCCGATGTCCGCCCAAGTCAGGGTCGGATAATTGAAGATGGTGCTGTACTTGGCCTTCCCCGAGTGAAGCGCCTCGACCATCTCCTCGCGGCTCGTCCCCAGAGTCTCCGCCGCGCAATAGAGGTAAAGGCCGTGCCCGGCCTCGTCCTGCACCTTGGCGAGCAGAATCGCCTTGCGCCGAAGCGACGGCGCCCGCGTGATCCAATTGCCCTCCGGAAGCATGCCGACGATCTCGCTGTGCGCATGCTGGCTGATCTGCCGCGTCAGCGTCCGCCGATAGGCTTCCGGCATCCAGTCCTTGGGCTCGATGAAGTCGTCCGCCGCAACCCGCGCCTCGAACGCCTCGAGGAGCTTCGGATCCTCGAGATTCTCGATCTTGCCGCTCTTCTGAAGCTCGGTCGTGTACATGGGTGCGATGTAGTCCGTGCGAGGACAACGTTCAAATATCGACGACTGCTCCAACGGCTCCGCCGAATGCCTGTTGCGCAAAGCGATGCAGCGATGCACAGTTTCACGAATGCTGATTCTTTTGTTGGCATATGCGGCGGCAACGCAGGCCCCGCCCGCGGCAACCACCCAGGGCGCGGTCAATGTGGTCAAGTTGTTCTCTTACGACGACTATCCAGCCGAGGCGGTACGCAACCGCTGGCAGGGAGATGTCGTTGTTGAACTGACGGTCGGCGGTGAGGGGCGCGCGACCGCTTGCAACGTCGTTCGCAGCAGCGGCTACAAAGTGCTCGACGACGCGACATGCACAATCATGGTCAGACGCGCTAGATTCATGCCGCCCGTCGATGCGCAAGGCCGTCCTGTCGCAACCCACGTCATCGCTCCGCCTATTCGCTGGCGTATCTCAGGGTAAATCGGCGACTGCGGGTCCACCGACGGTTCGCGAATAGCCGGTGAACTCGGCGATCGGGCGACCGTCGGTTGTCCGAACGCTGACACGAGTGACTCCGCTCCGGCCCGCGGTCGCAGCCTCTTCCGCTTCGGCGATCAGAGTCTCGCCCTCCGCGGCGCTTCCGAGAAAGACGATTCCCGCCTGTGCCGCCACGGTCTTCTCGTTCCGGCCGTTGCAGACATAGGCAAAGGCCGTGTCGGCGAGCGCGAACACCATGCTCCCGTGCACGATCCGGTGCCCGTTGAGCATGTCCGCGCGGACCTCCATCGACAGCCGGGCATAGCCGGCGCGCGCTTCCTCGATCCTTATGCCCCAGGCGGGGCCGGTGCCCTCCGCGGCGAGCATCCCGTGCGCCACGCGCTTGGCGAGTTCGTTTGCGTCCATGGCGGGCGTTTAACAGCCCCTCTCCCTTGACGGGAGAGGGATACGGAGCCTTAGCGACGAAGGAGCTTAGGCGGAGTTGGATGAGGGTGAGCGAGGCGCCG